>NZ_JBHVAK010000032.1:0-73955 GCF_042667085.1 Nocardia sp. NPDC057353 | reverse complement strand
GTGCGGCGCTGGTGTTCTCGCTATGGGGAGATGGGCGCGCCCCGGATCGGGCGCGGGTTCGACAGCGACCGGACGCCCGCTGGACCGCTGGTGACGGTGGCCGGAGCGGGCCCGGGGCACGATCGGTACCGGCGCGGCGGCGGATCGGCACCGCCGCGCGCGGTGTGGCGCGCGCCCGCGTCCGGCTCGTCGAGCCGCGCGGGCGGCGGGATCACGGCGTCAGGCAGGTGGCGGCGATCCGCCAGAAGGTGTCCGGCTGCAGTGCCTCGACATCCCAGTCGTCGGACAGCGCGTGCGCGGTGTTGACGATGCGGTCGATGTCGAAGTCGGCGCGGGTGGCCGCCCCGGTGGATTCGACCGCGTGGATGACGTAGGCGGTCGCGGACTCCCGCGTGCCGATCATCGCTGCCTGTTGCCCGTACCGGGCCGAGAAAGTGCTCATGATCAAACCGTTCGCCGGCCCGTCGGCCAGTGCGATCCCGGCGGCGCCGTCGCGATCGCCGTGTAGTGGTGGATTCATTCGATTAACCCCTTACCTCCGACGACAGTGAACACCCGGCAACAATCGCCGGCCACTCCCTGCCGTGGCCTCCCTGTGTTCCCCTGTCGAGCGTTGCGCGACCGAGTTTAGGGCGACGCGCCTTTCAAATGCAAGCACATCTGTACATCCGCTTGAGTGTCGGAAAAACCGGCCAAAACGTTACGGACCAGTAATTTCGCGTGGTAATGGGGGGTCGGGGAGTCAGTTTTCAGCGGGCATCCGGGGGCTGCACTGCGAGTCTTTCACATCTGCGATTACGGCGCAGCAACCGTTCCGCGCCGGAAAATTTCCGGCAGCGCGCGCTACCGAGTGCTATTTCCGCCAGCCGCAGCCGGTTCGAGCTGAGCGGCCTCCGAGAATGGGGGAATTCGGACGCATGACCAGTTAACCGTGGCAACTGCTATCCGGTATCGGTGTGCGGGGTGCCGGGTGCGCGCCCAGCGCAATTGTCCGAAAAGGCGGTAGGTGTTTCCGCTTTATTTGCCGGGAGAAAGCCGGGCGCGCACCGATGGCTATTTTGGAGTTACCAGGGCGTGGTGATCGCCGCCACTACCGGAGTTTCTCCCGCGACCACCTCGAGCGTCGCGCCCGCCGTTTCCGGGGCGTCCAGCAGCGCCACCAGAACCGCCGCTACGTCGGCCCGCGGGATGTCCGAGCGGCCCACCCGCGCCCCGAGCGTGACCGCGCCGGTGGCCGGGTCGTCGGTCAGCCTGCCCGGCCGCAGCACGGTCCAGTCCAGGTCGCGGCCGCGCAGGTCCTCCTCGGCCTGGGTCTTGGCGTCCAGGTAGGCGCGCCACACCTCGTCGGTGCCGTCGGGGGCGGGCTCACCCGCGCCCATGGATGAGATCTGCAGGAAGCGGCGCACCCCTGCGGCCTCGGCGGCGGTGGCGGCGAGCACCGAGCCGTCGCGGTCCACCGTGTACTTGCGCGCGGCCCCGCTGCCCGCGCCCGCGCCCGCCGCGAAGACGACGGCGTCGGCGCCCTCCAGCACCGCCGCGAGCTGGTCGACGCTGCTGTGCTCGACATCGAGCAGGACCGCCCGCGCGCCCGCCGCGGCCACGTCGGCCTCGTGCTCCGGATTCCGGATCAGCGCCACCGGCTCGTCGCCGCGCTCGCTGAGCAGCCCCGCCAGCAGCAGGGCGATCTTGCCGTGTCCACCCACCAGGACGACACGCATGGTGATCTCCTTCCGGTTTCGCCTCGCCCGGCGCCGGAGATCAGCGCTCCGGTCCGCCGGGATTACAGGCCGCCTGCACCACTGCGTCGTACCCGACGGCCGGACGCCAGGGTTCCAGATTCCAGCTCGGCTTGTTCGGCGCCGCCAGCCGCGCCCACACCCAGTGGCAGCGGAACTGGTCGTACATGCCGGGGGTGTCGGCGTCCTCGGCGGCGGTGAGCACCTCCAGCCAGGCGCGGTTCTCCGCACCGGGGAAGGGGGTGCGGCGCCCGGCCTCGGTGGGGAAGACGAGCAGCCGGGCCCCGTCCTGGCCGGTGGTCCACTCGGTGCGCTCGATGAGCGGCTGCCCGGCGTACGGGTCGACGGTGGGCAGCCCGGCCGGGGTGAGTTCGGCGGGCGGCGGCGGCGTGGTGGTGGTGATCGGCGTGGTGGTGGTCGTGGTGGGGGCGGCGACGGATTCGTTCCCGCCGCAGCCCGCTGTGAGCAGGACACCCGCTGCGGCCAGCGCCATCCCCACTTTCCGTCCACCCCTCGATACCCGACTGATCACGCTCCGGTTCCCTCCCGCTCGGCGATCTTTCGAGCCTAGCGGGTGCGGGGTCAGTGCCAGAGCGAGCGGCAGGGGAGCCTGCGCAGCTCGGGGCGGACCTTGCCGTCCACGGTCACCGTGAGCCCGGCCTGCACCGCGGCGGAGGTGAACTCCCAGGCCTCGGTGTGCGTGGCGGCGTACTCCAGGACCAGCAGGTCGTCCGGGCTCGGGCCGTCGAAGTAGACGGTGATCCGGCGGGTGGGAACCTCCTCGGTTCCGACGAGTGGGTAGCGGGTCGTGCTCGTGACCGTGCTGTCCATGACGCCGTCTCCTTCCCGGCGCCGGATACGACGCCGATACTCGACGGTAAATCCAGCACCATGGCCGGGAACATGTTCCGCGCCGTCGCTTGGACAACTCACAGCCCCTCCCGGAACGGGTCGGGCCTTCTCACGAGGGAGACCAGCGCGGACACGCGCCCGGTTCACAGCGAAATCACTCGTGCGTTGTGACGTGTCGGTATGTTGTCATCGCGCTGGTCGGAGGGGGTTCTTTGCGAACAATGATGGTCGCTAGCTCATAGGTAGGGGAAGGCAGGAGCCGTGGGTCGTACGCGGTTCGCTCGGCGGGGAATCCGAAGACGGGCGGTGCTGCTCGCCGCCGCCGCGCTCGGGCTGATATCCACCGCCGCGCCCGGTGCGGCCGCACCGCTCTACCCGGAGCCCGACCCCGACCCCTTCTACTCCGCCCCGGCCGACATCGCCGAGCTGGCGCCGGGCGAGGTGATCGCGGTGCGGGCGATGCCGCCGCTGCCCGCCTTCCCGGAGACCGCGGTCACCGTGGTGCGCTTCCGCTCCACCGGCTCCGAGGGCGCGCCGATCGCCGCCACCACCACCGTGCTCACCCCGCGCGGGCACCGGCCGGACGGGCCGCTGCTCTCCTACCAGCACATCATCAACGGCCTCGGCGCCGAGTGCGCGGTCTCCCGGGTGCTCTACACCGCGGACCCGGAGCTGACCGTGCGCGAGGCGCCCGCGCTGAACATCGCGCTGGCCAGGGGCTGGAGCGTCGCGCTGCCGGACCACCTCGGGCCGAACTTCGCCTACGGCGCCGCCAGGCTCGGCGGCACCATCACCCTGGACGGCATCCGCGCCGTCCGGCAGGTCGGCGAGCTCGGCCTCGCGGGCGCACCGGTGACCATGGCGGGGTACTCCGGCGGCGGCATGGCCACCGCATGGGCGGCCGCGCTGGCGCCGCGCTACGCGCCGGAGCTGGCGATCGCGGGGGCGGCGATCGGCGGGGTGCCGATGAACCTGGTGGCGATGATGGAGCAGCTCGGCTTCGCCGCGCACCCGGTCTTCGGGCTCGCGCTGGCCGCCGGGCTCGGGCTGGAGCGCGAGTACCCGGAGCGCTTCCCGCTCAGCGAGCAGCTCAACGAGCGCGGCCTCGCGGTGCGCGCGGTCATGGCCAACAGCTGCACCAACGGCATCATCGCCGCGGCCGCGGGCCGCGGCGTCATGGACTTCGCGCGCACCACATCGATGATCGGCAACCCCGAGGCCCGCGCGGTGGTCGAGGAGAACAGCCTCGAGCTCTACGACGGCGTGCCGAGCACGCCGATCTACGAGTGGCACTCGCCGATCGACGGGCTGATCCCGGTGGACGCCATCGTGCGGACGAACCAGCGCTGGTGCGCCGCGGGCGCCGCGGTGCAGGCCGAGCTGACCCCGGTGCCGGATCACCTCACCGCCGCGGTGCTCGGGGTGCCCGGTGCCTTCGCCTGGCTGGAGGGGCGGTTCCGGGGCGATCCGGCGCCGAGCAACTGCTGAGGCGTGACAAACGGGTCGCGGGACGGTCTCGGCGGCATGTTTCCGATTGCGAATCGGTACCGCGCCCCCAACGGAACGAATACCCGCACCTGCGAGCAACCCCCGTCCCCCACACTGATCTCCCTGGCCTCGGTGCCGGAGGGGGGATTTCGGGGGCCGGAGTCCGCACATCTCCGGTGCCCTGGCAACGCCACCGCACCCGGGGATGTGTGCCATGCGATTCCGTGCCACCGTCGTGACGCTGCTGCTCTTCCTTCCGATCGCCGCGGCTCCGGCCGTGCTCGCGGAACCGGTTGCGCCGCAGCCGGTTCCGCCCGTGCTGAACCTGCCGGGGTTACCGCCGATCCCACTGCCCGCGCTGCCGACGCCGCCCGCACCCACACCCGCTCCGTTCCCGCTGCCCGCTCCTGCACCCGCTCCCGAGCCCGCTCCCGCGGCGGGGATCCCGCTGCCACCGCTGCCTCCGCTGCACGAACTGGTCGACGCGGTGGTGCCCGCGCCGCCGATCCCGGTGCTGCCCGCCCCCGCCGCGGGGGTCGAGGTGCCCGACCTGGCACCGGACCTCGCCGCCTTCCGGCAGGCGGTGCTGCCCGCCGCCACCGGTGACCCGCTCTTCGACCGGTGGCCGCTCGACCTGGCCGACCGGCTGCCCGGCGAGGTACTGGAGATCCGCGACATCACCGCGTCGGCGGCGCCGCTGATCCTGGTGCCGATCCGGCAGGCCACGCTGCTCAAGTTCCGCACCACCGACGCGCACGGCGCGCCCTCCTTCGCCACCGCGACGCTGGTGGTGCCCGCCGCGCCGTGGACCGGGGCGGGGCCGCGGCCGGTGCTGGTGAACAACCTGCCGATCGACGCGCTCGGCAAGCGCTGCACCCCCGGCTACACCATGGCGCACGGCCTCTCGTTCGACACCAACGTCACCGACTTCGTCCCGCCGACCACCGCGCTTGCCGCCGCCCGCGGCTACGCGGTGCTCATCCCGGACCACGAGGGGCCGTGGATGGCCTACGCCGAACCGGTGGTCGCCGGGCACGCCGTGCTCGACGCCGTCCGGGCCGCGCGCGGCTGGAACCACGGGGAGTTCGCGGCGAGCCGCTACGCCATGACCGGCTACTCCGGCGGCGCGATCGCCACCCACGGCGCGGTGAAGATGCTGCCCGGCTACGCCCCCGAGCTCGCGGGGTCGGTGGTCGGCGCCGCGCTCGGCGGGGTGCCCGCCGACTTCGAGATCCTGGCCCGCAGCATGAACGCCAACCTGGCCTCCGGGGTGTTCATGGGCGCGATCCTCGCCATCGGCCGCGAGCGCCCGGAGATCCTGGACCGGGTCAACAACCTGGGCCGCTGGGTGGCGCTCTCGCCGATCAAGGACGAGTGCATCGGGGTCTTCGCGCTGCCGGGGCTGCTGCAGCTCTCGGTCGACGTGGCCGCCGACATGGCGAACCCGCTCGGCTCCGAGCTGGCCGCGGAGATCTACGAGGTGACCAGGATGTCCGGCATCCGCTCGCCGGTCCCGCTCTACATCTACAACGGCGACCAGGAGTTCTGGATCCCGGCCGAGGGCGCCCGCAACCTGTATCGCGAGCAGTGCGCGCTGGGGGCCAACGCGGTGTACCGCGGGGTGCTCGGCGAGCACATCATCGGCGCGGCGACCGGCTACCCGGAGGCGGTGCGCTGGCTGGACCTGCGGCTGCGCGGGGTCCCGGCGCGCTCGGAGTGCTGATGTGAGGGTTCGGTGCGCACCGGCGGTCGCCGTTGTCGGCAGGCACAGAAAACGCGGCGGCGCCGGGAGGTCGGGCGCGGATGCCGGTACCGTGGGCCGCTCCGGTCGCACCCGGCGGGCGGAGGTCGCGGAGAAAGCAGCAGATGAACGACAGCACCATCGTCGCCTCCGACCAGGCGAAGGCCCTGGTCGGCTCCCATTTCCGACTCGCGGACCACTTCGAGGTCGGGCGCGAGAAGATCCGCGAGTTCGCCAGGGCGGTGCAGGACCAGCACCCGGCGCACCGGAGCGACGAGGCCGCCGCGGAGCTGGGGTACAAGGGCGTCATCGCCCCGCTGACCTTCCCCGCCATCGTGTGGATGCTCATGCAGCGCGCGCTCTTCGACTCGGTGCTCACCGGCTACGACATCAGCCAGATGCTGCAGACCGAGCAGCGCATCCGGATGCACCGGCCGCTGGTCGCGGGCGACGTGCTCGGCTGCGACGCCTGGTTCGAGTCGTTCCGGCAGTTCGGCGACAAGGACTTCCTGGTCAGCCGGAACGTGCTCACCGACGCCGAGGGGCACGTGCTGCAGACCGCGCACACCACGGTGGTCGCGCAGACCGGCCCGGCGAGGGTGCCCGGCTTCGCCGACGCGGTGGACGGCGTGATCATGACCGGCACCTCGCTCACCGCCCGCACCGGCGCGGGGGATGGCGGCGCCGAGCCGGGCCTCGTCGCGGTCACCGACGAGCCGGATCCCGCGCCGGGGGTGGACGAGTCCGCGGTGCGCATTCCGCGCACCCGCCTCGCCTTCGAGGAGCTGCGGGTCGGCGACGAGCTGCCCGCGCGCTCCTACCCGCTCTCCCGGGGCGACCTGGTGAACTACGCGGGCGTCTCCGGCGACACCAACCCGATCCACTTCAGCGACGAGATCGCCGCGGCCATCGGGCTGCCGGACGTGGTCGCGCACGGCCTGCTCACCATGGGGCTCGGCGCGGGCTACCTCACCGCGTGGCTCGGCGACCCGGCCGCCGTCGTCGAGTACGGCGTCCGGTTCAGCGGGTTCGCCCCGGTGGCGGCGGCGCGCGCGGCGTCGGTGGAGTTCACCGGCCGGGTCAGGGCGCTCGACCCGGTGCGCCGCTCGGCCACCCTGAGCATCGGCGCCACCTGCGGCGGCACCAAGCTCTTCGGCAGGGCGAGCGCGGAGGTGCTGCTGCGCTGAGCGTCACGGCAGCGCGGGGGCGAGCACCGCGGCGGCGCGGTGGGCGAGCTCGCACGGCGCGCCGAGCTCGGGGCCGGAGGGGCGGGTGTCGATGCGCAGCCGGACCGCGCCGCCGCTCGCCGCTGGCAGCTGCAGGGTGCAGTCGAAGGCCCCCTCGGTGAACCGGGTGGCGGGCTCGCCCGCGACGGTGTCCGGCGTGCCGGGCAGGTCGCCCGCGGGCTCGTCGGCGGCGTGCACGCGCAGCGCGGTGGTGCCGTCGCTCCAGCCGCAGCCCGCCCAGCCGCCCGCGGGGGACTGCGCGGTGTCGGCGCGCCTGCTGGCCGGGTCGAAGCCCGCCGCGCGGATGAGCTCGGCGGGCAGCGCCAGGCACGGGTCCCAGGCGACCGCCGCGCGGGCCGAGGTGGTGCCTGCCGGGGCGGGTGCGCCGGAATCGTCTGCGCCGCAGGCGGTCAGCACGAGGGCCGCCGCGGCGAGCAGCGCGGCGGCGAGGGCGGGGCGGGGAGAGCGACGCACGGGCTACCTGACTGCCGGGGAAGGGGAACCGGGCCGACAGTAGTGCCGGGCGGAACGGATTCGGCGGGGTTGCGGTGGGTCTGGAGGATGCCCAGTGCGGTCGGGCCCGCGGTGCCGATCGGTCACAAAAGCCAGGCCGGGGCGATTTCCGTTTGGATGAGCGATTGTGTTGCGGCGGTGCGGATTTCGATGTGCGCACAGATGCAAGTACAGATGTGCGGTCCTCGATAAACCGGCGCTGGTGATCGTGGATTCATGTCGGACTCACATGGCAGTATCGGTCCATGCGAGCCTCGCAACGACGACTCTCCTCCGTGCGGAACAGCGAAATGCGGTACCCAGAAGTGCAGTCTTCAGACGAATCGCCCGATCCGGTTCCGGCGCGCGGGGGTGAGGGTGGTCCGACGGCGCTGCGGATGGTGCTCGGGGCCCGGCTCCGCAGGCTCAGGGAGGCCTGCGGCATCACCAGGGAGGGCGCGGGCGAGGCGATCCGCGGCTCGCACTCCAAGATCAGCCGATTGGAGCTGGGCCGCACCGGGTTTCGCGAGCGCGACCTGAACGACCTGCTCGCGCTGTACGGCGTCACCGACCCGGAGGAGTGCCGCGAGTACCTGGAGTTGGCCAGGCAGGCCAACGCCTCGGGGTGGTGGCACCGGGACAACGACTGGCTGCCCAAGTGGTTCGACACCTACCTCGGGCTGGAGAACGCGGCGCGGCTGATCCGCGGCTTCGAGCCGCGCGTCGTGCCCGACCTGCTGCAGACCCCCGAGTACGCCCGCGCGCTGATCGCGCTCGCGCACCCGGGCGAGAGCGAGGACGTGATCGAGCGCCGGGTCGCGCTACGCATGCGCCGCCAGGAGATCTTGGACCGCGCGGAGCCGCCGCAGCTCTGGCTGGTGGTCGAGGAGGCGGCGCTGCGCCGCCCGATCGGCGGTTCGGCGATCTGGCAGGCCCAGCTGGACCACCTGGAGCGGATGGCCGCGCGGCCCGACATCACGGTGCAGGTGATCGCCGACCACGTGGGCGGCCCGGCCGTGGCCGAGGGTGGCTTCACCGTGCTCCGCTTCGCCGAGTCCGACCTGCCCGACATCGTCTACCTGCAGCAGCTGACCAGCGCGCTCTACCTGGACAAGCGCGCCGACGTCGACGCCTACCTGGCCGTAGCGAACCAGCTCTCGGTGCACGCCGCGCCGCCGGAGTACACCCCCGGCCTGCTCGCCGCGCTGCGCAGGCGGCAGCCGGAGATCATGGACCGCCCGGCCGGGGAGCCGTAGTCGTACCGAATACGAAATAGCCGCTCGCTTCGCGTTCGCAAAGCGAAGTACTCGGGCTCGATCCGCATGTGGCGTCCGGCGAGCGGTAGCCGTTGATCATCGCCTCCCCTCGCTGCGCGCATGCCCGGCGGGGCTTCGGAAAGCGAGGTCGCGATGAGTTGGACAGCACTGCACGACAGCACCACCGCGCGCCGCAGCAACCGCGGCACCGACAGCTACGACGGCATCGAGCCGCTGCTGGAGAAACTCGCCGCCATGGACGCCGGTGACCCCGCCCGGCCCCGGCTGCGCGAGGAGGTCATGCGCCGCTGCCTCCCGCTGGCCGACCACATCGCCCGCCGCTTCACCGGCCGCGGCGAAACCTACGACGACCTGCACCAGAGCGCCTCGCTCGGGCTCGTCCTCGCGGTCGACCGCTACGACCCGGCCCGCGGCACCTCCTTCGTCGCCTTCGCGGTGCCCACCGTGATGGGCGAGGTGCGCAGGCACTTCCGCGACCGCACCTGGGCGGTCCGGGTGCCGCGCCGGGTCAAGGAGACCCAGCTCGCCATCGGGCCGACCATCGAGAAGCTGTGCCAGGAGAGCGGCCGCATGCCGACCGCCGTGGAGATCGCGGTGGCGCTGAACCTGGACCTGATCGAGGTGACCCAGGCGCTGCTCGCGGGCAACGCCTACCGCACGAATTCGCTGGCCGCCGCCGCCGAGGACGAGGAGGGCGGCGGGATCGCGGCCCAGATCGGCGAGCGGCTCGGCGAGACCGACCCCGGCTACGGGATCTGCGACGACGCGCTCGCCGTCGCCCCGCTGCTGCGCGAGCTGAGCGAGCGGGACCAGCTGGTGCTGCGGCTGCGCTTCTTCGAGAACTACACCCAGTCGCAGATCGCCGCCGAGCTCGGCGTCTCACAGATGCACATCTCCCGCATCCTCTCCCGCACGCTGGCCAGGCTGCGCGAACGCGCGCTGCGCGACTGAACCGGCTGTTTGTGCCCGGAGTGCGGGGGTACCGGCGCGCGGTGGGAGACCCGGACGCGGCACGAGGTTCGGCCGCGAACGGGTATTCGGCGGTGCCTGCGCCCGGCGGCCGGGGGCAGGTGCTGCTGGAGACCGACGACCCCGCGGTCGCCGAGGCCGAGCTGAGTAGGCTCTACGGCCCGGTTCGGCTCGGCGCCGCCCAGCCGCGGCTGCCGATCCGGGTGGCGCACCGGGAGATCGGCCCCATCGACTACAGCGCGGTGCGGATCGGCGGTGATCTCGGCTACGACGCGGAGCCCTCCGGCCGCTGGACCGTCCTCGTGCTGCGCTCCGGCGTGCTGGAGCCGCGGTTCGGCGCCGCCGGGCCGCGCCGGATCAACCCGGGGCAGGTGGTGGCGATGGAGCCGCCGGAACGGCCCGCGTCCGGGGTGATCCGGCACGCGAGCTGGCAGCAGGTGCGGCTGCGCCCGGCGACGCTGGCCGCGGCCGACGACCGCGGCGGGCGGGGGGAGCCGCCCCGGCTCGGCGGGCACGACCCGGTCAGCGGGCAGGCGGCGGCGCGGCTGATCGCGGTGCTCGAGCACATCGGCGGGAGCGCCGACTTCCTGGCCGGGTCGGCCCGGCTCGCCGAGGCGGCCGTGCACTACCTGGCCGCGGTCGTGCTGGAGACCTTCCCGCCCGCCGCCGCGCGCCCGCCCGCCGCCGACGCGCACCCGGAGACCGTGCGCCGCGCCATCGCCTACATGGACCGCCATGCTCGCGAGGACATCTCGCTGGCCGACATCGCCGCCGCCGCGTACGTCTCGATCCGCGGGGTGCAGCTGGCCTTCCGCAGGCACCTGAACACCACCCCGGTGCACCACCTGCGCCGCATCCGCCTGGCGGGGGCGCACGGCGACCTGGTCGCGGCCGACCCGGACTCCGGCCGCACCGTCGGCGCGATCGCCGCGGCGTGGGGCTTCTCCAACCCGGGCCGGTTCGCCATCGCCTACCGGCACCTCTACGGCTGCAGCCCGAGCACGACGCTCAACCGCCGAATTCCGTGAATCCGTCGTTTGGAACCGCTGCCACCGGGGTAGCTGCGCGATCGCTGGATCGGACGAGGGACGGAGGAGCGGGTGCCGGTGGAATGGCTGGTGTCGGCGGTGGAGCGGTTCGGATTCGCGCGCGGTCAGGTGGTGCGCGAGATCGGGTACGCCGAGGACGCCGACCGCGAGCTGCGCGGGCGGGTGGAGGCGATCACCGGCCGTGTGCTGACCGGGCCCGGCGGCACCCGCTGCCCGGACGGGCTGCTGGTCTGGCTGCGCGCCGACGGCACCGACCCGGTCGAGCTGCTGCTCGGCTGCGGCGAGGCGATGACCCCGCGCACCCGGCTCTGGGTGCTCACCCCGAAGGTCGACCGCCCCGGCCACCTCGATCCGCTCGCCGTGGTCGACGCCGCCGGGCGCGCCGGGCTGAACTGGGTGGGCCGGGTGGACGTCTTCGACGACTGGAACGCCACCGGGCTGCGGCTGTTCCGCAGGCAGCGCTGATCAGTCGCGCAGGGCGCGGGCGCGCAGCGCGGCCAGGGTGCGGGAGAGGATCCGGGAGATGTGCATCTGCGAGACGCCGAACTCCGCGGCGATCTGCGCCTGCGTCCGGTTCTCGAAGAACCGCAGGTACAGCACGCGGCGGTCGCGCTCGGAGAGCCTGCGCAGCAGCGGGGCGACGGCGAGCGCGTCGTCGCAGAGCTCGTAGGAGGGGTCGGTGGCGCCGAGCGCCTCGGTGACCTGCGCCGAGACCGGCCCGCTCTCGTCGTCGACCGCCGAGTCGATCGGGTTGGTGCGGTAGGCATTGCCTGCCAGTAGCGCCTGGGTGACCTCGATCAGGTCCAGCTCCAGCTCGACGGCGATCTCGACGGCGGTCGGCATCCGGCCCGTGCGCTGGCTCAGCTGCTCCACCACCGGCCCGATGGCGAGCTGGGTCTCCTTGACCCGGCGCGGCACCCGGACCGCCCAGGTGCGGTCGCGGAAGTGCCTGCGCACCTCGCCCATGATGGTCGGCACCGCGAAGGCGAGGAAGCTGGTGCCGCGGGCGGGGTCGTAGCGGTCGACCGCGAGGACGAGGCCGAGCGAGGCGCTCTGGTGCAGGTCGTCGTAGGTTTCGCCGCGGCCGGTGAAGCGGCGGGCGATGTGGTCGGCCAGGGGCAGGCAGCGGCGCAGGCACAGCTCGCGCAGCGGCCCCCGGCGCGGGTCGTGGGCGGCCAACTCGGCGAGCTCGGCCAGCAGCGGCTCGATGCCGTCGTAGCTGTCGTGCCCGCGGTTCGCCCTGCGCGCGGCGGCGACCGGGCCGGGATGGGTCGGGAGCGTCATGGCGAACTCGCTTTCGGTGCCTGGCGCCGGGGCGCGGGGTGCGAGCGGTGTGCTCTGCCTACCGCCGCGCAGGCTCCGCGCGGGCGGGCCACGCCGATCCATTTCGCGATGCGTCGTCGCCGAGGAGCGATCTGTTCGTTTTCGGTATCGAACGCCACCGGCGGCTCGTTTGCCGGAACGTCGCGGGGGTAGCGCGGGCACCGAGAGGGAGGTGAGCGGTGATGCGGCGGCACGGGACGGTCCGGCGGGCGAGGTGGTGGTGCACGACCCGGGTCGTGGTCACCCGGATCCCGTGCGCGCGCCGTCGATCTCGGGAGCGCGCGGTCGCCGCCCCGGCCCGCACCGGGCTGCCGCACACCCCGAACGCCGGGGGCTGGTGCGAACGCGGTCTGCGGTACTGAGCTACCGCGCCGTGCTGGTCCAGCGGGCCAGCACCACCGTGGCGTCGTCCTGCAGCGCACCGCGCTGGTGCGCGAGCACCGCACGGATCAGCCTGCGCGCGGTCTCCGGCGGCGGATGCCCGGAGGCGGCCTCCCGGCGCAGGAAGTCGGCCAGCCTGGCCGCGCCGAAGAACTCGCCGGTGTTGTCCCGCGCCTCCACCAGGCCGTCGGTGTAGAGCACCAGCCAATCCTCCGGCTGCAGGATCTCCTCGCCGACGGTGAGGTCACCGGTGCCGAGCCCGAACGGCAGCCGCTTCCCGGCGGCCAGCGGCTTGACGATCTTGCCGTCGCGCATGATCAGCGGCTCCGGGTGCCCGGCGTTGACGTAGCGCAGCCTGCCGGTCCGCAGGTCCAGCTCGGCCAGCACCGCGGTGGCGAACAGCGAGCCGCCGAACTGCCGCTCCAGCGTCTCGTCGATCAGCCTGGCCTGCTCGAACAGCCCGTGCCCCGCGTGCCGGGCCGCGCGGTAGGCGGCCACCGCGGAGGCGGCGATCAACCCGCTGCGCGGGTCGTGACCCACCGCGTCCAGGATGAGCAGCTGGGCGGTGGTGTCGGAGAGCGCGTAGTCGAAGGCGTCGCCGTTGAGGTCGGCGCGCGGCTCCAGCACGCCGGTGACGACGAAGTTGTCCACGCCCGCGGTGAGCGGCGGCAGCAGCGACCAGATCAGCTCGGCGGCGGGGGTGCGCGGGGCGCCGTGCCTGACCCGCTGCAGCGCGTCGCCGTAGCCGCTCAGCCCGGTCACCAGGTGGCCGAGCAGCCGGGCGACCCACCGGCACTGGGTGCGCAGCGCGGGGTCGTACACGTCGTCGCCGTCGTCCAGGCGGACGTCGAGCACGCCGAGCCGCTCGGTGCCGTCCAGCAGCGGCACCCAGAGCCGCGGCTTCTCGCCGGACTCCGACGGCAGGATCCGCACCGTGCGGAAGGCCCGGCCGGCCAGCGTGGTGTCCACGTCGATGGGGGTCCGCGGGGCGTCCGGTGCCGCGGTCACCGGGCGCAGGAAACGCTGTCCGTAGTCGACCAGGTAGACCGTCATGTGCACGCCGAGCGCCCGGCCCGCGGCGTCCACGATGCCGGGCAGCCGATCCGGAGCGGTCCGGTGCGTGCCGTCGATCAGCTCGACCAGCGCGGCCAGCGGGGCGCTGGTGGGTTCGGCATCGCGCGGGGTGCGGCTGTAGGCCGCGCGCAGCGACCAGCTCCGCTGTTCGATCCGCTCGTTGACCACGTGCGCGAGGATGTCGCGGTCGAGCGCGGGCAGCTCGCCGAGGCCGTGCGCGTAGGCGTCCACCTCGAGGAAGCCTGCGTCACCGCCCATCGAGAAGTAGCCGAGCCAGAGGTCCTCCGTGCTCAGCTCCGTGCCCCGCATGGCCTGGGTCAGGCTGTGTCGCTGGGCCCTGGCGCGGGCGGCGTCGGGTCGGTCGTCCATCGCCGATCACCGATGCCTGCGCGCCGTCGAGGCCGCCAGCCGCTCGGCGACCTGCAGCACGGTGAGCCGTTGCCGCCGGGCGGAGTTCGCCAGGATCAGGAACGCCGACCGCTCGTCCACCCCGTCCCTGGCCATGACGATGCCCTTGGCCAGCGCCACCAGCTCCCGGCTGCGCAGGCTCTCCGCGATCCTGGCGCTGACCCGTTCGGCGTCGGTGGCGGCGGCCCGGTGTGCGAGCAGCATCGCCGCCTGCGCGGCGAACATGGTCACGATGTGTTCTTCGCGCGGCCCGTAGGCGAACGCTTCGGTGGCGTAGACCTTCACCGCGCCGAGCGCGCTGCTGCCGGTGACCAGCGGCGCGCTCAGCGAGGAGCGCAGCCCCAGCTCGGCGGCGCTGCGCGCCCACACCGGCCAGCGTTCGTCGGCGTCGAGGTCGTCGATCCGGACCACGATGCGGTCGGCCCACGCGGTCAGGCAGGGGCCCGCGCCGAGTTCGTACTGCATGGCGTCGGCGCGCAGCACCACCTCGTCGGTGGCGGCGGCGGATACCCGGTCGCCCGCGACGTCGAGCAGCGACAGCCCGGCGCCCGCGGTGTGCGGCACCATCTCCGCCGCGAGCGCCGTGATCATGGACTGCGCGGTCTCGACCGCCTCGACGGTCAGGAACAGCCCGGACATGCGGGCGAAGGCGGCCGCGATCTGCTCGGCCGCGGGCCCGGCGTCCACCGCGCGCTCGCGGTCCGGATTCTCCGGCGACATGGTCGCTGCTCCTCCCGTCGGAATGGCAGGAGCGTTTCTACCCCGCTGCCGCCACTGTCAATCCCGGCAGAGAATTCAACACGCGCCTACGGGCGGGCGGCATGGCAGGGGCGGGATCAGCCGCGCAGCGTGCGTACCGGGGACACGCCGTAGCGCTGCTGGTAGGCGGCGGCGAAGCGGCCGGGGCTGGAGAAACCCCAGTGCAGCGCGATTCCGGCGACGGTCTGGCCGTCGCCCGCGATGGCGGCGAGCAGGTCGGAATGGGCGCGCCCGAGCCGGATCTCGCGCAGGTAGCCGAGCGGGGTGGTGTCGTGGTGGGTGCGGAAGGCGTACTGCAGCGCGCGCGGGGTGACCCCGGCCGCGGCCGCGATGTCGGCCACGGTGACCGGCTCCGCCGCGTGCGCGTGCAGGTAGTCGGTCGCCCGGCCGAGCGCGGTGTCCGAGGCGGCTCCCGGGTCGGGCGGGGACGCGGTCATGGTGGTGTTCGGGAAGACCGTCAGCGCGGAAGCGGCGAGCGCGGCGGCGAATTCGGTGGCGACCAGGGCATTGCCGAGAACCGATTCGGTGGCGAAGAGCTCGCGGCAGACCGTGTGGAACAGCCCGTTCCACCACCGGGAGGCCGACTCCGAGACCGGCTGGAACGCGAGGAAGCGGAAGTCGGCGGCGTCGGTGCCGAGCTCCGCGGCCGCCTCCAGCACCGGGGCCAGCGGGAGCCGCAGGCCGGGCATCTCGATCTGCTCGGCGTCGAACCGCAGCTCGGTGCCGAGCGGGAAGAGCGCCGCGGGCCCGCCCGCGTACTGCCGGATCTCCCGGTCGGCGCCGCTGATGGTCAGCCGCCCCGCGGTGAGCCGGGTGACGAACAGGTAGTCCAACGGCTCGGTGTCCACCCGGTAGCCCATGGTGGAGCTGATCGAGTCGGTGGCGAGCCGCGCATTGCTCGCGGTGGCGACGGCGACGGCGGCGTCCGGGCCCACCTCGTGGAAGCGGGTGCGGTTGCCCACGTAGAGCTGCTCGAACACCGCTGTGGCCGCGTCGGCATCGGTGGAGCGGAACTCCGCGCGCCGGATCGGCAGCGCTGCCGGTGTGACCACGAGCGTTCTCCTGCCCTGTACCGATTGCGAGCACGGACAGGACCACCGTACTCCGCTCGGCCACGGTATATCCCGGACCGACCGGCCGAATCGCGAAGCGGGGGACCGATCGGGGCGGGAACCGACGGGCCGTTCTTCGGCGCCTGCCACCGGCGCGGCTCCGGGCTGGGGCGCGCCGCGCGAATGCCCCGCGCCGCCGCCGCTACACCCGCCGCTTTCCTTGTTTCTCCGGGGTGGCGGGAGGTAGCCGCGCCTTCGAAACGACCCGTCGTGCGAAGGGAAGGTCCCCCGTGTTCCGTCATACCGACCATCTGCAGTTCGATGCCAAGCCCGAGAAGCCGGACCCGGTGTACGCGCGCAAGCTCCAGGAGTTGATCGGGGGCGCGTACGGCGAGATGACGGTGACGATGCAGTACCTGTTCCAGGGCTGGAACTGTCGCATGCCCGGCAAGTACAAAGATCTGATCATGGACATCGCGACCGAGGAGATCGGTCACGTGGAGATGATCGCGACCATGGTCGCCCGGCTGCTGGAGGGCGCCCCGGCCACGCACTCCACCGAGGCCGCGGCGGGCGACCCGGTCGTCGCGGCGGTGCTCGCGGGCATGGATCCCCAGCAGGCCATCGTCTCCGGCGGCGGCCCGACGCTGGCCGATTCCAACGGTGTTCCGTGGAACGGCCGGTTCATCGTGGCGAGCGGGAACCTGCTGGCCGACTTCCGGGCGAACGTGGCGGCGGAGTCGCACGGCCGGTTGCAGACCGCGCGGCTGTACAACATGACCGACGACCCGGGCGTGAAGGACATGCTCCGGTTCAACCTCGCCCGCGACACCTACCACCAGAACATGTGGCTGGCCGCGATCGAGGAGCTGAAGGCCGACGGGGTCGAGGAGGTGGTCACTCCCGCGGCGCTGCAGGACGAGGAGTACACCGAGCACGCCGAGACGCTCTGGCACCTCTCCGACGGCACCGCGTCGGACCAGGGCCGCTGGGCGTTCGGCACCGCGCCGGACGGCAAGCACACCAACCGCTTCCTGGCCGACCCGCAGCCGCTGGGGGAGAAGGGGTCGGCACCCGCGCCGGATCCGCTGCTGTACGCCACCTACGACGGGTCGATGGGCAAGCCGCGCTCGACGGCGCTCGGCACCGAGGGCGGGCTGGTCGGCAAGATCAAGGACACCCTGGATCCGACCAAGCCCTGATCAGCGCGCGCTGATGCCGTGCGTGAGGATCGAGGCGAGCTCGCGGTAGGCGGCCGCGTCGTCCAGCCCGGTACCCGCCCGGACGCCGCCCTGCTGGATCCGCACCATCATGGTCGCGGCCAACTCGGCGGCGAACGCGGCGTGCACGCCGCGGAATTCGCCGGTGGCGACGCCCGCGTCGATGAGTTCCTGCACCCGCCGCGCGGCGATCCCGGTATTGCGCTCGTACACCGCGCGGGCCGGGGCGAAGGCGTCCAGGTCGGCCATGAACCGCTCCGAGGCCGCCGCGAGCGCCGCGCCGACCGCGGTCAGGTAGGCGGCGATCCGTTCGCGCGGTCCATCGGTCCGGGCTACGCTCGCCTCGACGGCGTCGGTCGCGCGCTTGAAGAAGTGCACCGTCGCCGCGGTGACCAGCTGCTCCTTGCTGCCCGCGAGGGTGTAGAGCGTCGACTTGGAGCAGCGCAGCCTGGCCGCGATGGCGTCCAGGGTGAGGTGCGCGAAGCCCTCGGCGAGGAACAGCGCGAGCAGCTCGTCGAAGAGTTCGGTGCGGCGGGCCGTCGCGAAGGCCGTCGGCTGGTCCATGAGGGAATAGTACTGCGCGGCTTCTTGCAGTACTGTCCGCATCGACAGTACTCTCGACTGTTATCGAGTACTGGTACCCGTATCGAGTTCGAGGAGAGCCCGTGGCCGTCGACCGACTCCTGCCCACCGATGAGGCGCGCGACCTGATCGGGCTCACCCGCGACCTCGCGGACAAGGTGCTCGCCCCGATCGCCGACGAGCACGAGAAGGCCGAGACCTACCCCGACGGCGTCTTCGCCACCCTCGGCGCGGCCGGGCTGCTCAGCCTGCCGTACCCGGAGGAGTGGGGCGGCGGCGGCCAGCCCTACGAGGTCTACCTGCAGGTACTCGAGGAGCTGGCCGCGCGCTGGGCCGCGGTGGCGGTCGCGGTGAGCGTGCACAGCCTGGCCTGCCACCCGCTGCTCGCCTTCGGCACCGAGGAGCAGAAGCAGCGCTGGCTGCCGGAGATGCTCGGCGGGAACACGATCGGCGCCTACAGCCTCTCCGAGCCGCAGGCCGGGTCGGACGCCGCCGCGTTGGCCTGCAGGGCGGTCCCGGAGGACGGCGGCTACCGGGTCACCGGCGCCAAGGCCTGGATCACGCACGGCGGCATCGCCGACTTCTACAACCTCTTCGCCCGCACCGGCGATGGCTCCAAGGGCATCTCCTGCTTCCTGGTGCCCGGCGAGCTGGAGGGGCTGAGCTTCGGCAGGCCGGAGGAGAAGATGGGGCTGCACGCCGTTCCCACCACCTCCGCGCACTACGACGGCGCCTTCCTCCCGGCCGAGCGCCGGATCGGTGCCGAGGGCCAAGGGCTGCAGATCGCCTTCAGCGCACTGGATTCCGGGCGGCTCGGGATCGCCGCGGTGGCGGTCGGGCTGGCCCAGGCCGCGCTGGACGAGGCGGTTTCGTACGCGCAGGAGCGAACGGCGTTCGGCCGCAGGATCATCGACCACCAGGGGCTCGGCTTTCTGCTCGCCGACATGGCCGCCGCGGTGGACTCCGCGCGCGCCACCTACCTCGACGCCGCCCGCCGCCGCGACGCCGGGCTCGCCTACTCCCGGCACGCCTCGGTGGCCAAGCTGGTCGCCACCGATGCCGCCATGCAGGTCACCACCGACGCGGTGCAGGTGCTCGGCGGCTACGGCTACACCCGCGACTTCCGGGTCGAGCGGTACATGCGCGAGGCCAAGATCACCCAGATCTTCGAGGGCACCAACCAGATCCAGCGGCTGGTGATCAGCAGGCACCTCGCGGGCTAGGGTGGCTCGTGCGCTTCGCCACCTGGAACGTCCTGCACCGCGTGCACGCCGAGAACTGGTACGAGGAGGTCGCGGTCCGCTGGCCGGACGAGGCCGCCAGGATCGCCGCCGTCGCCGAGCGGGTGGCCGAGCTGGACGCGGCGGTGATCGCGCTGCAGGAGGTCAGCGGTGACCAGCTGGTGGCGCTGCGCGCGGTCGCGGGCGAGCGCACGGTGCACACCCTGCGCTATCCGCGGGTGCCGCGGCCGAAGCGGGTGCCGACCGTGCTCCGCGAGCGGGACGAGTACCTGGTGGTCCTGGCCGGGCCGGAGAGCGTCCCGGTGTTCGGCGCGGCGTTCGGCGACGACCCGGGCAAGGGCGCGCTGGTGGTGCGGGCCGGGGAGTTCACCGTGGTCGCCACGCATGTGACCGGTGACCGGCGCGGCTCGGGCCAGCTGGCGGCCCTCGCCGACCTCGCCGAAGGTGGGCCCGCGGTGCTGCTCGGCGACTTCAACGCCGACCGGGCGACGGTCGCCGCCGGGCTGGGCCCGAAGTTCGCCGTCGCCGAGCTCCCGCCGGAACGCCCGACCCGCCCGCGCACCGGCGCCGGAAAGTCGCAGTTCATCGACCACATCGTCACGCGCGGGGCGGTCGCGGCCGCGGTGCGGGTGCTCGACGGGGGCGGCCTGAGCGACCACAACCCGGTGTGCGGCACCGTCAGCGCAGGGTAGCCGCGTAGCCGAGGATGGCGGCCTGGGCGGTGTGCCAGGCGAGCGAGGTGGTGTCGATGAAGTCGGCGTGCCCGGCGCCGTGCAGGATGCGCAGCGCGGTGCGCTCGCCCGCGCGCTCCGCGGCGGCGATGTAGCGGCGGCTCTGCTCCGGCGAGACCACCCGGTCGGCGTCGCCGTGCACCGCGGTGACGGCGACCCCGGTCGGCAGGTGCTCGATGGGGGAGGAGAAGTGGTAGCGGCCAGGCACCTCGTCCGGCGCGCCGCCGAGCAGGCCGCGCACGAAGCGGTCGCGGCCGTTGTGCACCGCGAACTCCAGGTCGAGCACGGCGGCCATCAGGGTGGCGCTGCGCACCCTGACCGCGGGGTCGACCGGCTGCCCGGCCACCCAGGCCGCCAGGTGCCCGCCCGCCGAGTGCCCGGCCAGGTGCACCCGGCCCAGGTCGAGCAGCCCGCCGACCCGGTCGTGCACCGGCCCGGCCAGCGCGTTCACCGCGTCCCGCACGTCGTGCAGCGTGGTGGGCCAGCCGCCCGCGCCGCCCACCCGCCGGTACTCCACGTTCCACACCGCGACCCCGTGCGCGGCCAGCGCCACCGCCTGCGGCGCCGCCTCGGTGCGGTTGCGGTACTGCGACCAGCCGCCGCCGTGCACCAGCACCACCACCGGGAACGGCTCGCGGCCGGTGGCGGGCAGGTACAGCTCGCCGAAGGTGTCGGCCGCCGGGCCGTAGTCGATGCGCAGCGGGGCGCCGCCCGCGGCGGAGCCGAGCCCGGCCGCCGCGGGCGCCGCCGGCTCGTTCGGGCCGTAGCCGATCACCAGCGCGGCCACGGTGAGCAGCGCGCCGACCAGTACGCGCCGGTACCGCACGCTCACCACCAGTTCAGCACCGGCTGCAGCTCCCGGCCGAGCGGGCCCGCCAGCGATCGCGAGTAGCTCGAGGTCAGGTGGTGCTCGTCGTGGTAGACGAGCACATTGCCCTCCACCACCGCGCACACCTCGGGCTCGCAGACCGCGTCGGTGAGGTCGATAGGGAAGACCGCCGGGTAGTGCGAGGCCGGTTCGAGCAGCGGGTTCACCGCGTCCAGGGCGGCGCCGCGCGGCATGCCGCAGCTCAGCCGGTCGCCGCCGCCCGCGAGGCAGTCCACCGCCTTGTAGCGGACGGCGTCGCGGCGCAGCCACGGGGTGTCGCGGATGGTGATGGTGCGCAGCCCGCGGTCGGAGAGCGCCGACCAGACGTCCAGGTACTCGGTCGGGGTCTCGTCGCCGAGGTCGGCGCGCGGGCGGGTGCCGGTGGTGAAGACCCAGTCCGGGGCCTCGGCGCCGAGCCGGTCGATCACCTCGCGCGACCAGTCCCGGCAGTCGGGAATCGGCTCGCCCTTGTAGGTGACGTTGTCGTCGAGTGTGAGCGGGCAGCCCATCTTCAGGTACACCTGGATCCGGAAGGAGTGCTCGGCGGCGAGCACCTGCAGCGCGGGCAGCCAGTGCTCGGCGTGCGAGCTGCCGACCACCGCCATGGTGCGCCCGGCGTCGGGGTCGCCGTAGACGCAGCTGACCACCTCGCGGGTGTCCCAGTCCGCGATGCAGCCGTCGTGCGTGGGCGGCGGCGCGTCGGCGGCCGCCTCCAGCAGGGTCGGGCGCATCCGCATCTGCGGGACCGCCGCGCCCGCGACCAGCGCCTCGGCGCCCGGGTAGAGCCGCTCGTCCAGCGCCGCCACCGCCGAGGCGGGGTGCAGCCGGTCGGTGACCACCAGCCAGCCGCCGCTCGCCACCAGCACCACCCCCGCCAGCGCCAGCACCCCGGCGCGCGCCCCGGGCTGCGTCGCCGCCGGGGCGGCCGCACCACGCTCACGCGCCGCCGGGGCGGCGGCGGCCCGCTCGCGCAGCGGCTCCTCGATCCACCGGTGCGTGGCCCAGGCCAGCAGCAGCGAGACCCCGATGATGACCAGCCCGTCGCCGAACCCGGCCCGCGGCTGCCCGCGGTCGGCCAGGTAGAAGATGAGGACCGGCCAGTGCCACAGGTACAGCGGGTACGCGATGTCGCCGAGCCACCGCGCGGTGCGCGTGGCCAGCAGCCGGTTCGGCCACGGCCGCTCCGGCGCCGCGAGGCCGTTGCCCGCGATGATCACCGCGGCCGCCGCGCCCACCGGGAGCAGCGCGGCCGGGCCGGGGAAGCGGTTCGCGCCGTCCAGGATCAGCCAGCCGCAGCCGACGACCCCGAGCACCCCGGCCACCGCCAGCACCGAGCGCAGCAGCCGCGGCGGCGTCAGCACCGGGGCCAGCAGGATCAGCGCGGCGCCCGCGCACAGCTCCCAGCCGCGGGCCAGGCTGTCGTAGTAGTTCCAGCCCTGCGCGGTCGCCGCGCCGCGGGTGGCGTGCAGCAGCGAGGCCAGGGTGAGTACCGCGACGATGCCGAGCAGCGCGCCGCGCACCAGCGCCGCGCCGCCCCGGCGCCGCGCCACCCAGGCCACCGCGACCACCGTCACCAGCGCGGCCAGGTAGAACTGGCCCTGCACCGCCATCGACCACAGGTGCTGCAGCGGGCTCACCGACGGGTCGGCGGCGAGGTAGTCCGACCAGGACCAGGCCAGCTGCCAGTTCTGGTAGTAGAGGAGCGAGGCGAGGGTCTGCGCCGCCAGCGTCGACCACTGGGTGTACGGCCGCAGCGCCACGGTGGCGACCACGACCGCCGCCAGCACCACCACCAGCGCGGGCAGCAGCCGCCACGCGGTGCGGCGCAGGATCGCGCCCGCCCCCATCGGCTCCGGCCGCTCCGCGCGGCGCAGCAGCAGCCCGGTGAAGAAGAACCCGGACAGCACCAGGAACACGTCGACCCCGCCGGAGACCCGGCCGAACCACACGTGGAACACCACGACCAGCGCGATCGCGACGCCGCGCAGCCCGTCCAGATCCTCCCGGTACCCGGCCCTGCGCGCCGCGGGCGCAGGCGCGGCACCGGTCAGCGCCGGTGGCTCCTGGCGTGTGCTCACAGCACCTCCGTGATCGGGGTCGGGTTCGGCACACGCCGAGTTATCGCTCCCGATTATTCCCGGTCGGGGTCGGCACCCGTGCACGTCCCCCGGCACCGGTCGGAATCCGGCACCGCGGGCGGCCCCGTGGCAGGGTGGTGCGGTGCGCATCGTGGCCGGGATCGTCGCCGCCGTCTCCGGGGCGTTCTGGCTGCTGTGCGGGTACCGGGTGCTGGAGTCGCGCTTCGCGACCGACCCGGCCGTCGACCCGCACGGCTACGCCCTGATCGTCGGCGCGGTGCTCGCCCTGCCCGCCGGGCTGGTCTGCGCGCTCGCGCTGCCCACCCGGGTGCGGCGGATCGCGCTGCCGGTCTACGCCGCGGTGTCGGTGCTGCTGCTCGCGGCCTGGTTCACCGCGTGAGCGGAGGCAGTACCGGCCCGGAGGCGGGTGCCTCCGGGCCGGTACGCGGGGATGCGGGTCAGCGCTGGCGCCAGCTCAGCGGGCCGGGCAGGTCGACGCTGTTCTTCTTGGTGCGGGAATTCCACGACCAGCGGCCGATCTTGATCCCCCACGAGGACATCCCGTTCTGGGTGAAATTGAACTTCAGCGGCCCGAAGGACTTCCGCTGACGGTACTTGATGGGCATGGCTACCTCCCTGGTTCGCACTGGGGATAGCCAATCATCGCCGACCCAAACGGGTTTCGCCCGCCGAAAAATTCCTCCGGCGCGGCGATGAGTTTCCCGTCGGGGCTCCGTCCTATGTGATGACTCCCGCACCGAACCGAAGGACTCCGAGATGACCACCGCCACCGCCCCCGCCGCCACCGCCACCCGCCCCGGCACCGTCCGCAACCGCGTGCTGTGGACCCTGCAGATCCTGCTCGGGCTGTTCTTCGTCATCGCCTCCGGCGCCCCCAAGCTGATCATGCCCGGCACGCTGAGCGAGAACGCCTCCGCGAACCTCTCCATCCCCTTCGCGCTGCTCATCTTCATCGGCGTCGCCGAGGTCGCGGGCGGCATCGGGCTCATGGTGCCCAAGCTGAGCGCGCTGGCCGCCGCCGGGCTCTCGGTGCTGACCGTGCTGGCCGCGGGCACCCAGGCCTTCATCGCCGACATGCCGGGCATGGCGATCTTCCCGCTGGTGCTCGCCGCGATCTTCGCCTGGATCGCCTACGAGCGCCGCGGCACCGTCGCCGAGCTGCGGAACGCGCTCTCCCGCTGAACCATCCAGGCGCAAGGCCGGCGATCACGTGATCGCCGGCCTTCCGTCGTGGCTCAGGCGCCGGTGAACCGATCGCCGGAGATGGAGACCGACGCCTCCCCGTCGACGCCCACCGGGATGTCGCCCTCCAGCGTGGTGCGGTAGAGCACCCGGGTGACGTCGAGGTGGTCGAGGTCGCTGGGCGCCAGGTGCGCGGTCGCCCGGTTGTCCCAGAACGCGATGGTTCCCGGCCGCCACCGCAGCGAGACGGTGAAGGCGGGCTCGGCGATCTGGTCGAAGAGCAGCTTCAACACGGCGTCGGACTGGGCGGGGCTCAGTCCGACGATGCGCGTGGTGAAGCCGGGGTTGACGAAGAGCGCGCGCTCTCCGGTCACCGGGTGCACCCGGACCACGGGGTGCTCGGTGACCAGCGGCGCCGCCGCCACCTTGCGCGCGTAGTCGCTGTCGTCGGACCAGGCGGGTTTGCTGCCGCCGAAGCGGTGCTCGGCGCGCAGTCCGTCGGCGAAGGCGCGCAGCGCCTCGGGGAGGTTCTCGTAGGCGGCGACCAGGTTGGTCCAGCGGGTGTCGCCGCCGCGCTCCGGGGCGATCTCGGCCCGCAGGATGGAGGCGGCGGGCGGGTTGATGAGCGCCGAGACGTCGGTGTGCCAGTGGTTGGTGTAGCTGACCTTCCGCACCCCGAACCGCTTCTCGTACAGCCGGCTGTCCACCGCCAGGATCTCCGGGTGCTCGGTGGGGGCGTCGGTGTCGTACGGGTGCGATGGCGTCACCGCGCCGAAGCGGCGCGAGAAGGCGATCTGCTCGGCGTGGCCGATGTGCTGGTCGCGGAAGAACAGCACCTTGTAGGTGTGCAGGGCGTCGGTGACGGCGCGCACCTGCTCGTCGGTCAGCGGTTCGCGCAGGTCGACGCCGGAGATGTCGGCGCCGATGTGCCCGGCGACCGGGTCGACCCGGACGGCGGTGGTGATGATCGGGTTCTCGTGGACTGCGGTCATGGGAGGCTCACTCGGGGAGTAGGGGTGTCGGTCGCGGGGCGGGCCGGGCGACAGCCGCGCCGAGGAGCATCGAACGGGTCGGTCATCGGATCACCCTTTCTGGGATGCGGTTGTCGAAGCTCCCGTAGGTCAGCGGTCGCTCTGCACGCGCCACCGCGAGAAGCGGCGCTCCAGCGCGACCAGCAGGCCGTTGAAGGTCAGGCCGAGCAGCGAGATGGCCAGGATGCCCGCGTACATGTTCGGGATCTGGAAGTTCTGCTGCGCGGCGGTGATCAGGTAGCCGAGCCCGGCCCGCGCGCCGACCATCTCGGCGGCGAGCAGCACCAGGATCGAGCCGGCCGCGGCCATCCGCAGCCCGGTGAAGATGGACGGGATCGCCGCGGGCAGGATCACCTTCTGGAACAGCCGCAGCGGGCTCAGCCCGAGCGAGGCCGCCGACGTGATCAGCAGCGGGTCGACGGTGCGCACCCCGGTAATGGTGTTGAGCAGGATCGGGAAGACGCTGGCATACACCACCAGCGCCACCTTCGAGGTCTCGCCGATGCCGAGGATCAGCACGAAGACCGGGAGCAGCGCCAGCGCCGCGGTATTGCGGAAGAGCTCGAGGATCGGGTTGAGCAGCTCGGCCACCGGCTTGTACCAGGCGATGGCGATGCCGAGCGGCACCGCGATGGACAGCGCGATGGCGAAGCCGCTCAGCGAGCGGCCCAGGCTGGCCTCGACGTGGATCCACAGCTCGCCACTGGCGAGCAGGTCGGCGAAGGCCTGCGCGACCGTGCTGAACGGCGGCAGGAACACCTCGTCCACCAGCCCGGTGCGCGGCGCCACCTCCCAGAGCGCCAGGAAGGCGGTGATGGCGATGAGCGGCTTGAGCACCCGCCACAGCGTGCGGAGCACCGGCCAGGCGATCCGGGCGCCGACACCGCGCGCCGCGGCCGCCGGTCCGGTACCGGGCACGGCCTCGGTACCGGTATCCGGTGCGGAGACGGCGGGCGCGGTGCCGGGCTCCGGTGTAGCGGCGGACTCCGCCGTGCGGACGAGTTCGGCTGCGCTGGTCATGACGTCGGCCTCTCGGTGTGCTGGAGCTCCTGGTCCTGGGCGCGCTCGACCTCGCTGCGCAGCAGCGACCAGATCTCGTGCCGGTAGGAGCGGAAGGTCTCGGTGGAGCGGATGTCCTCGCCGCCGTCCCGGTCGATCTCGACCTCGACGACGGCCTTGATCCGGCCGGGCCGCGAGGTCAGCACCGCCACCCGCTGCCCCAGGTAGACGGCCTCGTCGATGCCGTGCGTGATGAACAGGATCGTTTTGCCGGTGGCGCGCCAGATGCGCAGCAGCTCGTCCTGCAGCGCCTCCCTGGTCTGGGCGTCGAGCGCGGCGAAGGGCTCGTCCATCAGCAGCACCTCGGGGTCGAAGGCCAGGCTGCGGGCGATGGCGACGCGCTGCTTCATGCCGCCGGAGAGCTCGTGCGGGTACCGGTCGCCGAACCCGGTGAGCCCGACCAGCTCCAGGTAGCGGTCGGCGATCTCACGCCGCTCCTTCCGGCGCAGCCCCTTGGCCTCCAGCCCGAACTCGATATTGGTGCGCGCGGTCCGCCACGGCAGCAGCGCGTACTGCTGGAAGACGATGCCGCGGTCCAGCCCCGGCCCGGTGACCGGCTCACCGTCCAGCAGGATCTGCCCCGAGGTCGGCTTGCTCAGCCCGCCGAGCAGGTCCAACAGCGTCGACTTGCCCGACCCGCTCGGCCCGACCAGCACCAGGAACTCACCCGCCCGCACGTCGAGGGTGATGTCGTCGAGCGCGGTGAACTTCTCCGCCGACCCGCGCACGGTGAACTGCCTGCTGACCCCGCTCAGCGCTAGTTTGGTGCTCATTTGGCCAGCACCTCCCCGGCCGGGCCGCTGGTGGGCTGGTAGGTGCCGTTCGAGTAGGGGTTGAACTCGTTGGTGAACAGGTCGGTGGCCTTCAACTGCCCGTCCTTCAGCTCGCCGTTGCGCACCAGCCAGTCGATCCAGATCTGCAGCTCCCGCTCCGCGACCACCGCGCCGGGCACCGGTAGGCCGGAGCTCTTCCAGTACTTCAGCAGCTCGGTGTTCTCCTGGCGACCGCGCTTCTCGATGATCGCGGCGAAGCGTGCCACCACCTCGTCGCGCGGGGTGACCTGCAGCCAGCGGGTGGCGCGGGCGGTGCCCTGCACGAAGTCGGCGACGGCGTCCTTGTTCTCGGCGATGAAGTCGTCGCGGAAGACGTAGGTGCCGTAGTCGAACTCGCCGAAGATGGCCTTGTCGGTGTAGAGCGGCCGCAGCCCGCCGCGCTCCAGCGCGGTGTCCCGGAAGACCGAACCCAGCGTGCCGACGTCGACCTGCCCCTTGCGCAGCGCGTCCTCGGTATTGGCGGGCGGCACCACGACCAGCTGCACCTGCTCGATCTCGTCCTCGGTGAGCCCCTGCTGGTGCAGCCACTCCCTGGTGATGAACTCGTGGTGCGCGCCGAGCGTGTTCACCGCGACCTTCTTGCCGATCAGGTCGCGGGCGCCGGTGATCGGCGAGCCGTCCAGCACGTAGTAGCCGCTGAACGACTTCTCGTCGGCCCCGTACGAGCTGAGCACCGAGGTCACCTTCGCGCCGCCGGAGATCAGCTTCACCACCGCGCCGTTGAAAGCGCTGCCGAACTCGACCTGGTTGGTGGCCGCGGCCTGGATATTGGCGGGCCCGCTGGTGGTGTCGCCCTCCCACTGCAGCTGGATCTTCTCGAAGTACCCGAGATCCGCGGCCAGCTCGAAGGGGGTCACCTGGCCGGTCTGGCCCTGGTAGCGCAGCACGGTCCTGCCGTCGGCGGTGGTCGTGGTGCCGGAATCGCCGCAGGCGGTCAGCACCGAGAGCCCGGCCAGGGCGGCGAGCGCGGCGGCCGCGATTCGTTGTCGTGCGGTGGAGAACATGGCTGTTCCTTCGGGGTGCGGGCATGCCGGGAGGACGGGGGATGGACGCGCGGGATCAGCGGCGACAGGTGCCGTGCGGGGTGCGCATCAGGTCGATCGCGCGTCGGCGGATCAGCGCGGTGCCGGGGTGGTCGGTGCGGGCCACGGCACCCTCCTCGAGCCGGTTGCGCGGTGTCGCCGTGTACTGTCCCGCAGGGCTTTCCGCGCGGCAATCCTTCGGCGCGGGCTGCGCACAACCCTCGGAATCAGCCGATCAGGTAGGCATGCGCAGCGGAGGCCGAGAGGGCGACCGCGGCGGCCGTCGCCACCGCGACGTGCGCGCGGCGATAGTGCGTGGTGAGCACCGCCGCGAACTCGCGCAGGAACGCGGCCGGGATGAAGTACAGCGCGGTGCGTGCCCCCACCACGTGTGCCTCCACCCCGAGCCGCCGGGTCAGCGCGGCCGCGCGCAGGACGTGGAAGTTGCTGGTGACGACGGTGATTCGGGCGCTGTCGAGGTCGATGCCGCCCGCGCGCAGCAGGTCGAGGCTGTTGCGCAGATTCTCCTCGGTATTGCGCGATTCCCGCTCGCGCACGATGGACTCGTCCGAGACCCCGGCCCGGATGAGGTAGGTCGCCATGGCATCGGCCTCGCTCAGCGCCTCGTCGCTGCCCTTGCCCCCGGAGGTGACGAGGAGCGGGCCGTGCCCGGCGGCCGTCTCGGCGCGGTAGACCCGCAGTGCCCGCCGCAGCCGCGAGGCCAGCAGCGGGGTGACCTTGTTGCGGTTGAGCCCGCAGCCGAGCACCACGATGGCGTCGGCGCCCGGCTCGTCCGAGAGCCGGTCGTAGACCACCGCGTGCCCGGCGAAGGCGAGCAGGTGCGCCAGCAGATACACCCCGGCCAGCGTGGTCGCGGTGGCGAGGATCAGCAGCCACGGCGGCACCTCGGGCCCGCGGCGCAGCGTGAGCGCGGCGGCCACCGGAAGGACCAGCAGCCCGAGCCCGGCGAGCACCGGGGTCAGCGTGATCGGCCGCACCCCCTCGCGCAGCATGACCGCGATGCCGTTGCCGAGCAGCCCGAACCCGGTGGCGAGCACCGCGAGCAGGAACAGCCCGCGCACGACCAGCGAGGCGGTGTCCAGCACGGCCGGGGCCGCCACCCGCGCCGCCGCCGTCGCGGCACCGATGAGCACCAGCGAGAGCGCCACCAGCAGCAGGAACCCGGTCGAGAGGCGGCGCGGCTCCCGGCGCATCCGCACCGCGCCGAACACCGCCGTCGCCCAGCCCGCCACCAGCAATACCGCAGGGTCCACCGACCGCCTCCTCCGCTTCCGGTCGGTGTATACCCAGAAGTGCGCGTTTACCATGGCCGGGTGCTCGCCATGCTCCTGTCCTTCACCCTGGCCGCGGTGTTCCTGATCGTGCTCCCCGGCCCGGACACCCTCGTGGTCGTGCGCGGCCTGGTGCGCGGCGGCCGCGCGGGCGGGATCCGCACCTCGGCCGGGGTGCTCTGCGGGCTGCTGGTCTGGGTGGCCGCCGCGGTGCTCGGGCTCTCGGCGCTGGTGCAGGCGAGCGAGATCGGGTACGAGGTGCTGAAGATCGCGGGCGGCTGCTACCTGGTCTGGGTCGGGGTGCAGTCGCTGCGCGCGCTGCGCCGCACCGCCGCCGAGCTGACCGCCGCCACCGGTCCCGCGCTCGGCCGCTCCGGCGGGTTCGGCGCGGGCTTCCTCACCGACATCCTGAACCCCAAGATCGGCGTGCTGTTCGTGACCCTGCTGCCCGGCTTCGTCCCGGCCGGTTACCCGGTGGCCTGGACGACGCTCGGCCTCGGGCTGCTCTACGTCGCGCTCTCCGCGCTCTACTGCGCCGTGCTCGTCCTCGCCGCAGGCCGCATCGCAGGCTGGATGCAGCGGCCGCGGGTGCGCCGCCGCATCGATGCCGTGACCGGGCTGGTGCTGGTCGGGTTCGGCGTCCGGCTCGCGGTCGAGGCGTGATGAGCGTCGAACTCGCGCACACCGCCCTCCCCGGAGTCGGCACCCCGCTGGTCTTCCTCGGCTCGCTCGCCTCGGACCGCGGCATGTGGCAGCCCCAGCTGGACGAGCTCGGCGGCCCCGCGCTCGCCGTCGACCTGCGCGGGCACGGCGGCTCGCCCGCCCCCGCCGGGCCGTACACCGTCGCCGAGCTGGCCGGTGACGTGCTCGCGCTGCTCGACCACCGTGCGATCGGCACCGCCCACCTGGTCGGGCTCTCGCTGGGCGGCGCGGTCGCCCAGTGGCTCGCGGCCCACCATCCGGACCGGGTCGCCGCCCTGACCCTGTTCTGCACCGCCGCCCGCTTCGGCACCCCGGCGATGTGGGCCGAGCGCGCCGAACTCGCCCGCCGCGAGGGCACCGCGAGCCTCGCCGCATCCGCCCTCACCCGCTGGTTCACCCCCGGCTTCACCGCCGCGCACCCGGAGATCGCCGCCCGCTGCGCCGCCATGATCGCGGGCACCGACGACGCGGCGTACGCCGGATGCTGTGCGGCACTGGGGGAGTGGGACGGCCGCGCCGACCTCGCCCGCATCACCGCGCCCACCCTGGTCGTCGCGGGCGCCCTCGACCCTGGCACCCCGCCCGGAGTGGTCGCCGAGGTGGCGGCGGGCATCCCCGGCGCCGAGTTCGTCGTGCTCGACGACGCCGGGCACCTGCCGACCCTGCAGCACCCGCGAGCGGTCTCCGCGCTCATCGCCCGGCGCTACGGGACGGCCGGCTCGACCTCCTGATCGGCGTCGAGCAGGAAGGTAGCGGACCCGCCGGCGTCGTCGAAGTGGTCGATGAGCACGTCCGGCGGTTCGTAGTAGGTGTCGCCGGGGTCAGCCGGTGCACCGTCCGCACCGGAACCGGCTGCGCAATCCGGTTACGGTTGGCCCGTGCGCACCGACATCGACCCCGGCGAACTCGGCTTCAGTGGTTTCTACCGCATCCTGACCAGCGTCGTCGTCCCGCGCCCGATCGCCTGGGTCTCGACCCGCTCGGCCGACGGCATCGACAACCTGGCGCCGCACTCCTTCTTCACCGTCTCCTGCGTGCGCCCGCCCATGGTGCAGTTCACCTCGGTCGGCGCCAAGGATTCGCTGCGCAATGTCCTGGACACCGGCGAGTTCGTGGTCTGCCTCGCCACCGAGCCGCTCTTCGAGCGGGTGAACGCCACCGGCACCGACTTCCCCGCCGAGCTCTCGGAGTTCACCGTGGTCGGGCTCACCCCGGAGCCCAGCGCCACCGTCGCCCCGCCGCGGGTCGCGGAGTCGCCGGTCGCCCTGGAGTGCCGGTTGGAGCAGACCGTGGAGCTGGGCGACTCCACCGTCGTGATCGGCCGCGTGCTGCACGCCGCCATCGACGCCGAGGTATTCGAGACCGACGAGCACGGCGTCGACCTGCCCGCCGTCGACCGGCTGCGCCCGCTGGCCCGGCTCGGCCGCGACGAATGGTCCACCATCGGGCAGGTGCTGGAGATCGGCCGCATCCCCTACGAGCGCTGGCCGGGCCACTTCCGCGGGTGAGCGCGCCCGGTACGGTCGGAACCATGCCGATCGAACTCGACCTCTCCCCCGACGAACTGCTCGCCACCACCAGGGCCGTGCGCAAACGCCTCGACCTGGAGCGCGAGGTCCCGCTCGAGGTCGTGCGCGAGTGTCTGGAGCTGGCGGTGCAGGCGCCGAGCGGCTCGAACCGGCAGGGCTGGCACTGGGTCGTCGTCACCGACCCGGCGAAGCGGAAGGCGCTCGGCGAGCTGTACCGGCGCGGCTTCGAGGCGTACCGGGCCGACCCCGGCTACCTCGGCAGCAAGGTGAGCGGCGACCCCGAGGTGGACGCCTCCCGCCGCCGGGTGGCGAGCTCGGCGGAGTACCTGGCCGAGAAGATGGGCGAGGTCCCGGTGCTGCTGGTGCCGTGCCTCGCAGGCCGGGTGGACAACGCGCCCAGCGCGGCCAGCGCCTCCTACTGGGGTTCGCTCTTCCCCGCCGTCTGGAACTTCTGCCTCGCGGCGCGCTCGCGCGGGCTCGGAACCACCTGGACCACCCTGCATCTCGGGTACGAGCGGGAAGCCGCCGAGATCCTCGGCATCCCCTACGAGCAGGTGTCGCAGGGCGCGCTGCTCCCCGTCGCCTACACGAAGGGCACCGACTTCAAGCCGGCCGCCCGCACCGACCTCGACCGGATCGTGCACGTCGACAGCTGGTGACCGCTACGGCACCAGCCGCAGGTGCCGGGGCGGGTGGTGCTCGGAATCGTCGAGCCAGGCCATGGTCTCCGCCCAGCCGGTGGCGGCGCTGCGGTGCAGCAGCAGCCGGACCCCGGCGGCGAGGTCGCCCTGCTCGGCCTCGATGAGCGAGCGCAGGTTCCGCGCCCGGCGCTGCCAGCGCGGCTGCGCCCGCTCCGGGTAGCCGATCTCGGTGCCCGCCCGGTCGGCGATGACCGGTTCGGGGAGCGCGGTGCGCTCGGGATCGCGGTCCAGCCACAGCAGCACCGCCACGGTCTGCCCGAGGTCGCTGAGCCCGCGCGCGCAGGCGATCCGGGGCAGCTCGACCCCGGCGTGCTTGCCGAAATCCCCGGCCATGTCCCGCATCCGGACCGCCGTCGGCCCGTCCACCCAGGTCAGCCGCAGCTCACCGGCGTCCTGCTCGACCCGCACCCGGGAGCCGACGCGCTCGGTCAGCCACGCCGACAACCGCTCCTGCACCACCACCGACTCCATCCACCCGACCCCTGCGGGGACGTAGTGACCGGAACCGCCGAAGGCAAACCGATGGCTACTCGAGCGGCGCCGCCGGTCAGCGCCGGAAACCGGCCTCGGCCGAGCCCGCGGTGAGCGCCTCGAGCCCGAAGGCGTCCACCGGCCCCAGCGCGCCGGTGCCCCGGAGCCCGCCGTCGAGCACGGCGGTGGCGCCCCAGGCCAGGATGGCCGAGGTGTAGCCGTAGGGGTCGATGCCGGTCAGCGTGACCGTGGCCAGCACCGTCCCGTTCGCGTCGGCGGCCTCGGCCACCGCCCAGGACCGGGTGCGCGCCCGCGACTCCGGGCCGGGCCCGCCGGTCGAGCCCTTGACGGCCTTCGCCAGCGCGCCCTCGGCCAGCGCCTTCGCCGGGGCGACCCTGCCGAGCAGCCCCGCGACCAGCGAGCCGCCCTGCAGTCCGCGCGCCGCCAGCGGCGGCAGCCCCAGGAACACGTCGACCTCGCGCAGATTCGGATGCACCCGGGTCAGCGCGAGGTGCTCGGAGCCCGGGATGGAGACCCCGGTGCGCTGCTTGCCCACCACGTCGAAGCTCCGGATCTTCGACCCCGAGCGCTCCGGCACCACCCGGCCGCCGCGCAGCGCGAACCCGTGCTCGAACAGCATCCCCGCGATCGAGGCGCGGGTGCCGCCGCTGGTGCCCGGCGCCTCCACGAAGTAGCCGACATCGACCTTCGTCGCCTCCGGGGCCTCCCGCAGGGCCAGCGCGGCGACGAGATTGCCCGGCACGTAGTCGAAGCCGAAGGCGCTGAGCAGCCCCACCCCCGCCTTGCGGGCCTGCGCGTCGTGGTCGAAGACGGTGCGGATGAACGGCCCCTCACCGGTCGAGTCGAAGTAGTGCGCGCCCGCCGCCAGCGCCGCCGCCAGCGCGGGCTCGCCGAACCGCAGGAAGGGGCCGACCGTCGTGATCAGCACGTCGCCCTTGCCGAGCAGCGCCTTGACCGAATCCGGGTTCGCCACGTCGGCGACGGCGGTCTCCGCGCCGCCGATGTCGGCCGCGAGCTTCGCCAGCGCGTCCGGGTTGCGCGCGGCCAGCACCGGGCTCGCGCCCTTCGCGACCAGCGCCTCGGCCGTCAGCCGGCCGGTGTAGCCGGTGGCACCGAACAACACGATCTTCGGCATCTGCCGTCACCTGCATTTCTGTTCGTCGGGGTTCGGGGTCAGCAGCCCCTCGCCGACCGCGGTGGCCAGCAGGGGGAGCAGGGCGTCCGGGTCGGCGCAGTGCCGGTCGGCGCGCCAGGAGAGCGCGATGACGCCGCTCATGGCGGCCCAGAGCACGGTCGCGGTGGCGCGCGGGTCGATGTCAGGGCGGACGTCGCCCTCGGCGATCCCGTCCGCGATGGCGTCGGCGAGCCTGCCGGTCTGCTCGTCCAGCAGGTCGGCGATCCGCTCGAAAGCCGGGCTGCCGGACGAGGTCTGGGTGAGCAACCGGAACTCGTGCGGCCGCTCTCTCGCGAACCGCACATACGCCTCGGCGGCGCCGAGCACCCGCTGCACCGCGCTGCCCGGCTGTGCGTAGGCGGCGTCCATGTAGACCCGGTTGGCCTCCATGGCCCGCTCGGCCACCGTCATGAGCAGGGCGTCACGGCCGCCGACCCGGTTGTAGATGGTCTGCACCGCGACATCGGCCCGCTCGGAGACCGCCGGGAGGGTGAGCGCCTCCGGCCCGCCCTCGTCCAGGAGCTCGCGCGCCGCGCTGATGATCGCCTCCCGCGTCGCCGCGGTCTTGCGGGTCGTCCGCGATGGGGTGGCGGTCACGGGGTGACTATAACCCATTCCAATTCTGGAGGGTCTTCCAGAAATCGCTACCCCAGCTCGGTCAGGAATCGAACGCCGACGAGCGCAGCAACCGGAGTCCGTTCAGGCCGACCAGGATCGTCGACCCCTCGTGCCCGGCCACCCCGAGCGGCAGCGGCAGCGTGCCGACCAGGTCCCAGGTGACCAGCACGACGATGAAGGTCCCGGCGATGGCCAGGTTGGCGATCACCACTCGCCGCGCCCGTCGCGACAGCGCGATGACGGCGGCGACGGTGCTGAGGTCGTCGCGGACCACGACCGCGTCCGCGGTCCGCAGCGTGAGGTCCGAGCCTGCCCCGCCCAGCGCGATCCCGGTGTGCGCGGCGGCCAGCGCGGGCGCGTCGTTGATCCCGTCCCCGACCACCGTCACCCGCTCCCCGGCGGCCTCCAGCTCGCGCACCGCCGCGACCTTGTCGTCCGGCAGCAGATCGGCCCTGATGTCGGCGATCCCGACCTCGGCGGCGAGCCGCTCCGCGGTGACCCGGTTGTCCCCGGTCAGCAGCACCGGCGCGCTGCCGGTCACCGCGGTCACCGCCGCTACGGCGTCGGCGGCCTCCGGCCGGGTCCGGTCGGCGATCCCGAGCACCCCCACCGGCTCCGAATCCACGGTCACCACCACTGCGGTGTGCCCCAGTTCCTGCAACGCCGCCACTTCGGCGAGGCCCGGGAAGGCGGCAGGGGAGACGACGGTGACGAAGGAGCCCCCGACGACCCCTTCGACCCCGCGCCCCGGCTGCGCGGCGAACTCTCGTACCTCGATCGGGGCCGGTCCGCGTGAACGGGCCGCCCGCACCACCGCCGCGGCCAGCGGATGCTCGCTCGGTACCTCCACCGAGGCCGCCATCCGCAGCACCGCGTCGGCATCGAACCGGGACGACAGGCACCGGATCTCGACCAGCTCGGGGGCACCCCGCGTCAGGGTCCCGGTCTTGTCGAACGCCACCCGCGTGGTGGTCCCGAGCCGCTCCATCACGACCGCCGACTTCACCAGCACCCCGTGCCGCCCGGCGGTCGCGATGGCGGCCAGCAGCGGCGGCATGGTCGCCAGCACCACCGCGCACGGCGAGGCCACGATCATGAATGTCATGGCCCGCAGCAGCGCCCGCTGCAGCGCCTCGCCGAGCAGCAGCGGGATCACGAATACCGCGACGGTCACCGCGACCATCCCGACCGAGTACCGCTGCTCGATCTTCTCGATGAACAGCTGCGTCTTCGCCTTGGTCCGGCTCGCCTCCTCGACCAGCGTCGCGATCCGCGCCACCACCGAGTCCGCCGCCCGCCGGTCGACCCGGATCCGCAGCGCACCGGTGCCGTTGACCGTGCCCGCGAACACCTCGTCACCGGCGGTCTTGTCGACCGGCAGCGGCTCGCCGGTGATCGTCGCCTGATCGACCTCGCTGCCCCCGGAGAGCACCGTCGCGTCGGCGGCGATCCGCTCGCCGGGCCGCACCAGCAGCACGTCCCCGACGGCGAGGTCGGCGGCAATGACGGTCTGCTCGCCGTCGTCGGTGAGCCGGGTGGCGGTGTCCGGCGCCAGGTCGACCAGCCCGCGCACCGAGTCCTCGGTCCGCGCGGTCGCCAGCGCCTCCATCGCCCCCGAGGTGGCGAAGATGACGATGAGCAGCGCCCCCTCGGTGATCTGCCCGATCGCCGCCGCCCCGAGCGCGGCGATCACCATGAGCAGGTCGACGTCGAGCGTCTTCGCCCGCAGCGCCCGCAGCCCCGCGAGCCCGGGCTCCCACCCGCCCGCCGCGTAGCAGGCGAGGTAGCACGCCCACCACAGCCACTCCGGCGCACCGCCGAGCTGCGCCGCCAGCCCGATCAGGAACAGCACCAGAGCCGCCGCGGCCCAGCGCACTTCGTCCAGTGCGAACAGCCTCGTCCGGCGCACCGGGACGACGGACGCGGGCGATGGGCGGGTCAGGACGACCACGGGCGAACCTCCGGAGCAGCGCGATGCGGACCGATCGGAGACTAACAGAAGAGATGAACATCTATTCATACATAGTGCTCGGAGTAGGATGCGCGCTCATGGGACACGGAGTCGAGGGCCGCAGCCGCCCGCCCGCGCGCCTCGACGCCGCCGCGGCCGCCCACGTGGCCACCACCCTGCAGGCGCTCGCCACCCCGAGCCGCCTGCTCATCCTCACCGAACTGCGGCACGGCCCGCGCCCGGTCTCCGAACTCGCCGCCACCGTCGGCATGGAGCAGTCCGCCGTCTCGCACCAGCTGCGGCTGCTGCGCAACCTGGGGCTGGTGGTCGGCAACCGCAGCGGCCGCTCCATCGTCTACAGCCTCTACGACGCGCACGTGGCGCAGTTGCTGGACGAGGCCGTCTACCACAGCGAGCACCTCCGGCTCGGTCAGCCGGACCGGCTCCGCGGCTCCGACGCGGGCTGAGCGAGCTTCCCGCGGGGCTGTGGATTCAGGGGCGAAATCAGGGTTGCGTACCTCGCGGCGGCCCCGGTGATCTTCTACGATTCGAGGGCCAACCGGTGCGGTTGCTCATCCCGAGGAGGATCCCGTGAGCACGAGCGGTCACGACCCCCGAATCACCCCCGCCACCGGTTCGCCCGGCGGGCTCGGCAAACGCGCGGGTGCGCGCTTCATCGACTGGATCATCGCGGGTGCGATCGGGCTGGTCGTCTTCTGGCTGCTCGACCGCTCGGTGAACACCCCCGACTGGGTCTCGGTGCTGCCCGGCGCGGGCTTCGGCTTCCTCTACTTCCTCTTCTTCGAGGTGCTCACCGGCGAGACGCCGGGCAAGAAGATCCTCGGCCTGCAGGTCCGCGGCTCCGGTGGCGCCGCCAAGCCGAGCATCGTGGACTCGGCCAAGCGCAATGCCTACATGCTGCTCAACCTGATCCCGTGTGTCGGCGGGCTGCTCTGGTTCGTCGCCGCCATCTACATCGCGGTCACCATCAGCTCCAGCCCGACGAAGCAGGGCTGGCACGACAAGTTCGCGGGCGGTACCCAGGTCGTCGACCGCTGAGGGCGGGTGCGGCGCGCACCCCGCGACGTGCTGAACTGACGGTCGCACCCGCGCGACCGGAAGGCTCGACACCCGTGGACACCACCGCACTCGACGACCCGGTCGGTGAGTCGCTGCACGGCAACCACGCCCACCTGGCCCGCCGCGTCGGCCGGGCCGCCACCTACCTCCCCGACGTCACCACCTTCGCCGCGGTCGACCCCGGCGACGGGTGCGAATGGGACGATCTGACCCGGCTGCTCGGCCCAGGCGCACCCGCCGACCTGTTCAGCTGCCCGGTCCCGCCACCCCGGCACTGGCCGGAGGTCTTCCGGCTCGACGGCAGGCAGCTGATCCTCCCCGGCGCGCTCGCCGAGACGCCGACCGCCGCCGACGTGGTGGAGCTCGGCGCCGCGGACGTCGCCGAGATGCTCGACCTCGTCGCGACCACCCGCCCCGGCCCGTTCTGGCCGCGTACCCACGAACTCGGCCCCTACCTCGGGATTCGCGGCGAGGACGGCCTGCTGCTCGCGATGGCGGGCGTGCGGCTGCGCCCGCCCGGCTGGTCGGAGATCAGCGCCGTCTGCACCGCCCCCGAGGCTCGCGGCCGCGGTTACGCCGCGCAGCTGGTGGGTGCGCTGGTCGCCCGGATCGCGGCGCTCGGCGATCGCCCCTTCCTGCACGTCGCCGAGGCCAATACCGCCGCCATCGAGCTCTACGAACGCCTCGGCTTCCGCACCCGCACCCCGGTCACCTTCCGCGGTTTCCGCGTCCCCTGACACACCGTGTTGGACCGCCGCGACCGGGGTAGGCGGAGTGCACGACGACGACAGGGTGTGAGGCGTGATGGGATCGAGAAAACGACTGGCACGGCGCGGCAGGGCCCCGCAGTGGTTCACCCGCCTCGCTCCCGACGCGCAACTGGCGCTGCTCGACGACCCCTACCGGGAACTCACCGAACCCCTGGTCGGCGCGCTCGGCCCGGACGCGGAGCACGTGGTCGGCCGCGTCTACACCGCGCACGAGCGCAGCACCCGCTACTACCTGGCGCCGCGCGCCGCCGTCGAACTGGTGAGCGCGCGGGACCGGGTCGGCAGCTGGTGGCGCAGGCTCTCCCCGCTGCACCGCGTGATCCTGCTGAACAATCGGCACGGTGCGGTGCCCACCGCGCTCGGCGGCAGCGTCCACGCGACCGGCGGCATCCTGCGGCTCCGCCGCAAGCGGCGCCTCACCCCCACTCCCATGGCCGAGGTGTTCCTGGAGCGCGAGGCCCGCGAGCGCGGCCGGCGCTGACGCGAAAGGCGCACCGCCCGGTCGGGGGTACGGGCGGTGCACCGCTATCGAGGGTACGTGCGCGGCTCAGCCGTGGCTATCGCCGTGCAACTGATTGCGCCACGCGCGCGGCGAGCAGTCGTGCGCGCGCCGGAACACCCGGCCGAAGTACGAGGGGTCGGGCAGCCCGACCCGGCTCGCGATCACCGCGACCGGTAAATCGGTGCCGCCCAGCAGTTCCCGCGCGTGCGCCATGCGCCGCTCGGTGATCCAGTCCTGCACCGTGCGCCCGGTGCGGCGGCGCACCAGCGTGGTCAGGTGGCCCGGGGTGACGCCGACCGCGGCGGCCACGTCGCGCAGGGAGAGCGGCTCGCCGAAACGACGGTCGATCACCTCGAAGACGTCCGCGAGCAACGGTTCACCGAGCAATCGGAACTCGCCGGGGATGTCGGCGGTCAGTCTGGCGAGGTCGATCAGCAGCAGTGTCAGGTGCGCCAGCGCGGCCTGCTGGAATCCTTCGCGCCGGGCCTCCAGTTCGGTCTCGATGGCGGCCATGGTGTCGGTCCACAGCGGATGGCCCGGCGGTAGCGGCACCCGCAGCAGCCCGTTCGCGTGGCCGTGCAGGAAGGCGGCGAGCAGCGGGTGGCGGTACCAGGTGGGCCACGGTGAGCGGCTGCCTGCGCCGAGCGCGCCCGGGTCGAAGAACACCGTGGTGCTCGCCTCCGGTAGCGGCACGTGCCCCACATCGACCACCTGCCCCGGCGTGACCACGTAGACCTCGTGCGCCGCGGGCACGTGCACCAGCACCGGGAAGTCGTGGATGTGCGGCGCCCGCTCGGGCGACTGCCCCGGACCCAGCCGCAGCACCGAGACCGGGGGAGTGCTCGGATCGGACCGGTACCCGTAGACCGGCACGCCCCGGTGCTGCCGGATCAGCCGGGTGGTCTGCGGTCGCCCATCGGACACCGAACCGAAGATAGTCCTGGTTTCGCCGAATATCCCCCGACTTCCCGCCCGGTCTCCTCGCGACCATGAAGTCATGACCTCGCGCACCCTCGCCAACCGCCACGACTACCTGCCCGCCGCGGGCAACGACCTGTTCCTGCCGTTCTACGACCTGCTCAGCCGGGCGCTCGGCAGCACCGCCGTGCACCACACCCTGCTCGCCCAGGCCGGGCTGGAGAGCGGCCACACCGTACTCGAAATCGGCTGTGGGACCGGCAACCTCACCGTCCTCGCGCAGCACGCCGTCCCCGGTGCGACCGTGATCGGCACCGACCCCGACCCGCGCGCCCTCGCCCGCGCCGAGCGCAAGGCCCCCGGGATCCGCTTCGAGCGCGCCTACGCCCAGGACCTGCCGCATCCGGACGGCAGCGTCGACCGCGTGCTCTCCGCGTTCATGCTGCACCACCTCGATGCCGACACGAAGGCGGCGGTCGCCGCCGAGGCCTTCCGCGTCCTGCGACCCGGCGGCCGCCTGCACATCGCCGACGTCGGCGGCCCCATGACCGCCGCGGACGGGCGCGCCGCCCGCCGCTCCCTGCGCAGCCCGTATCTGCGGGGCAACCTCGGCGACGCGCTGCCCGCGGTGCTGCGCACGGCGGGGTTCGAGACCGAGCAGGTGCTGTCCCACGCACACCGCACCCTCGGCCGCGTCACCTACTACCGCGCCACCCACCCCGGAAATGCCCGGCGCTGATCGCGCGTTGTCGTGGGAATGAAGATCCGATTCGGCGTCGGGATCGGCGCGAACGCCGACCCGGAGGAGCTGGCCGGGCTGGTGGACGGGCTGGAGCAGGCGGGCGTCGACTCGCTGTGGTTCTCCGAGCTGGTCTACTCACCGGCGGTGGACCCGGTCGTCGGGATGGCGTTCGCCCTGTCGCGGACGAAGAATCTGAAGGTCGGCACCTCGGTGGCGATCCTGCCGGGGCGGCACCCGGTCTTGGTCGGGAAGCAGCTCGCGTCGCTGGCGGCGCTCGCGCCGAAGCGCGTGCTGCCGGTGTTCGGCCTGCAACCGGCGGGTCCGGGGGAGCGCGACCTGTTCCCGGTCGCGGGCCGCCGCGGTGATGTCTTCGACGAATCGCTCGCCCTGCTGCGCGCCGTCCTGCGTTCGGACGATGTCGATTTCGACGGTGACTTCTTCACCGTGCGCGGTGCCGGTGTCGGCAGGCGGCCGGGACGGCCACTCGATATCTGGCTGGGCGGCCGCGCCCCCGCCGCCTTCCGCCGGATCGGCCGCTACGGCGACGGCTGGCTCGGCAGTTTCCTCACTCCCGCCGAGGCGGCCGCGGGCGTGAGCGCCATCAACCGGGAGGCCGCCGAGGTGGGGCGGGAGATCGAGCCCGACCACTTCGGCATCACCCTGCTCCTCGCCGAGGACGGCATCCCCGGCCCGCTGGCCGCGCGCATACGCGGCCGGCGCTCCGACACCGACCCCGCCGACGTCATCGCGAGCAGCTGGCCCGACCTGCACCGGCTCGTCGACGGGTACCTGGAGGCCGGGCTGACCAAGTTCGTCGTCGTCCCCGCGAGCGGCAAGCCGGTGGAGGGCTTCGTCGACCGTTTCGTCGCCGAACTCGGCCCCAGGGAGAACTGATCAGCCGCCGGTCAGCTCGGCGGGCACCACGGCTCGCCTGGCGCGGCGCGGGTACCGTACCGGATCCGTTCGTGGAATAGACGCCGGACGGAGTGGGGTTGCCCGGAGTATGGCCCGATTCGATCTCGGAAAGTTCGGTGTGTGGCGCGGGTATCGGGGGTTCAGCCCCGAGGATGCGCGGGAGCTGGAGTCGCTCGGGTTCGGGGCGCTGTGGCTGGGCGGGTCACCTCCGGCGGAGTTGCCGGGGGTGGAGTCGCTGCTGGAGGCGACGGACTCGCTGGTCGTGGGTACGAGCATCGTCAATATCTGGACGGCGGACGCGAAGGCGACGGCGGAGTCGTTCCACCGAATCGACCGGCGGTTTCCCGGCCGCTTCCTGCTCGGCATCGGCACCGGGCATCGGGAGGCGAACGGGGCCGAGGCGATCAAGCCGTACGACGCGCTGGCGAGGTATCTGGACGAGCTGGACGAGGCGGGGGTGCCGCGGGAGCGCAGGGCGCTGGCGGCGCTCGGCCCGCGGGTGCTGGAGCTGGCCGGGGACCGGTCGGCGGGCGCGCTGCCGTACCTGACCCCGCCGGAGCACACCCGCAATGCCCGCGCGGTGCTCGGGGCGAGCTCGCTGCTCGTCGCCGAGCAGAAGGTCGTCCTCGATCAGGATCCGGAGCGGGCGCGGGAGATCGCCAGGGGGCTGGTCCCGATGTATCTGGGCCTCACCAACTACCGGAACAACCTGCGCCGCCTGGGCTTCACCGAGGAGGACCTCGCCACGCCGGGCAGTGATCGGCTGATCGACGCGCTCGCGGTGCACGGCTCGGCCACCGAGGTCGCCGACGGTGTGCTGGCACACTTGGACGCGGGCGCCGACCACGTGGCGGTGCAGGTATTGAACGAGGACTACCTGGGCGCGCTGCGGGAACTGGCCGCCGTCCTGCCGAAGTAGCGGGTCAGCGCGGAACCGGGGCCACCGGCCCGCCGTACGGGATCGAGAGCGGCCCGACCGGCCGCGGGCACAGACGGCCGCATGCGGGCTGTGGAGGGGTTGCGCGCCCCTACCACATCCGCGTAAAGCCCTGTCGCCCTGAATTTTCGGTGCTTGTCCGGCAGATCGCGGCGTTGCTACCCTGAGTGCCTCGTGGGGAGGAGGCAGTTCTGGTATTCGTGGGGCGCACCGAGGTTCTGGAACTGATCGACCGGCTGGTCGAGGTGCCGCTGAACGATGCCGATGGCTCGACCAAACCCGTTCTGGTCCTGGAGGGGTGCGGCGGCTCGGGGCGTAGCGCGGTGCTCGGGCAGGCGCTCGCCACCTGGTGGCCGCCACCGCTGTCGGTCTGGCAGCGGCTCCGCGGCTCCTGGCGACGGTGCACCCCCACGGTGCTGATCCACCCCCTGGAACGACCGGTGACCGACAACAACCCGGCGCGGCCGGTGCTCGCATCGATCCTGCTCGGGCTCAGCCAGGAGATTCCGGGTTACGCCATCGCGCTGCCCCGGGTACTGGTCGCACAGATCGCCATCGGCGCGGACTTCACGGCGGTCCCCGACGGAATGCACCCCCAGCACCTGCGCACCCAGCTCAACCGCTACAAGGACCGCACGCTGCTGTTCGAGTTCATCCGCGGCCTCGCTTCGCTGGGCGGGGCCCAGGCGGCGAACCTTCAGGTGCCCGGCGCCGAGACCGTCACCTCCGCCGTGCTCGACCAGGCGGCCGAGGTGGTGATCGAGCGGCTGTCCCAGGGCAGGCTGCTCAACCGGATCAACTGGGGCGGCGCGGTGCCGTGGTTCGGGCACCAGGACCAGCAGCTGCACGCCAACGGCGAGCGCGTCCTGATCGAGCTGAGTCTCAAGGCCCGCAGCTCCGACCGCGCGATCCGGCGTGGCGTCGACGATGTGCTGATCGGGGCGCTCCTCGCCGACCTGCGGCACAGCGCCGCCAAGGTCCCCGGGCGGACGTCGAACGTGCTGCTGCTGCTCGATGACGGCGACGCGCCCGCCGCCGTCGCGTTCACCGAATCACTGCTGCGCGTGCGCCGCGCGCTGACCGCCACCGGCCGTAGGCTGCCCGATCCGCTGACGGTGATCACCACCAGCGCGGGCACTCTGTTCGAGGAGCTGGAGGGGCAGTTCGGCGCGCCCGCCGAATGGACCGAGCGGGTCGACCCGGCGCGGTTGACCGAGATCACCGCGCCCTGGCTCACCGTCCGCCTCGCCGACCTCCCCGAATCGGACGTCGCGATCATGGCCAAGGCCGTCGACCCGATCGACTACCTCGCCGTCGGGGCGGAGGTCCACCGGCTGACCGGGGGCCACCCCGCTGCCACCAGCTACCTGCTCGGCCGGTTGCAGGACGACCCCACCCTGCGCTCCCGGCTCGGCGACCTGCTGCGCAGCCCGGGCCCGCGACGCGGGGACACGGTCGAAGCGCACCTGCTGCGCGGATTCGTCGGCGCACTGGACTCGAACTCCGAGACCCAGGATCTGCTGGCCGAGGGTCTGATCACCGCGGCGGCCGCGCGGAACCGGGGCGAGGCGCGCGGTGTCGTCACCCGGCTGCACGGCGGGATCGCGGCCGATTCACCGCTGTTCACCTCGCGCACCCTGTGGCAGGGAGCGGAGGACGAGGCCGAGCTGCCCGCCCTGGTGCGCCTGCTCGGGAAGCGCCTGCTGGCCGCGCGCACCGAGGGCCCCGGCTGGGAGTCGGTGCTGAGCGGTCTCGCCGAGGCGGTGCCGCAGGACGACCGGACCGGCCGGCTCTACTACCGCAGGCTGCTGCACGGGCGCGCGGACACCGTCGCCGCGCTCGCGGAGCTACTGCCGCAGCTGCCCGGTGCGGAGTGGCTGGAGACCTTCGACGCGATCGTCGCCACGACCGACCCGCTCGACCGCGACCGCGACCTGGTCGACGGCCCCGGCGACGACCACCCCGACCTCGCCGCGCACATCGCCATGCTGATCGCCGTCGTCCCCACCGTCGACGCCGCGATCCGATCGGTGAACCGGGATCGCGAAGCGACCCTGTGCATGCGGGCCGCCGGCAGCTGGGAACGGCTGGCGGCCGACGCGCGCGGCGGCGACCCGTTCTTGCTGCGTGCCGCGCGATACCGCGCCCGCGCGTCCCGATTCCACTGACATCCGGCTCGAGGAGACCCCGTGGCACACCGTTACCGGCTGGGCATCGTTCCCCGGCGGACCCGCCCGGCGCCGCATTCGTGGACCGACTGGGTGCGGCTGACGCTGGTCGTCGTGCTGGTGGCGGGCGCGGTCACCGGCTTCTTCACCCGGGAGTGGCGGCAGCGCATGTTCACCTGCAACGAGGGCGGCCCGAGCGCCGAGGCGTGGCGGGTGGGTGACCGGTGTATCGGACTGTCCGACGGCCCCTACGCCTTCGAGCTCGACCGGTTCGGTGCGGTCATGCGCGTGATCGACGCGCAGAACCGGACGGCGGGAGATGACTGCGCCGCGGAGCCGGTCACCGTCGGCGTGCTGCTCACCATGTCCGACCCGCTGGCCGGGAGCCGGGCGGTGCACGAGCTGGAGGGCATGGCGGCGGGCCAGCGGCGCACCAACACCGAAGCCTGCCATCGCCCGATCAGGCTGTTGGTCGGGCAGCTCGGCGACTACGACGGCGACGGTGATCCCGTGGCGGTGGCCGCAGCGATGGCCGCGCGCGAGGACGTGGTCGCGGTCGCGGGCATCGGCCTGAGCCACCACGCCACCGCCGAGATCGCGAACCTGCTGGCGGCGGCGAAGATCCCGATGGTCTCCGACGTGGTGACCGCCGAGGGGTTCGACCAGGACGGCTCGCAGAACGATGACCCGGATTTCGAACGGTGCGACCGCTCCTACGCCGACGGCATCGGCCGGGACTACTACTATCGCATCGGTTTCCGGGTCGCGGTCCAGGTCGAGCGGATCGGCGCGACCGTGCCGCGGCCGGATTTCGTCATGGTGCCCGTCGGCGGCTCGGACCCGTACACCTGCACCACCCTGCCGCTGCTGCAGCGGAGATACGGCGGCGGCCTGGCCGAGGTCAAGTTCGACACCACGGAGCCGAGCACCGTCCTGCAGACCGCCCGCCGCGTCTGCGCCCAGCGCGGCAAGGTGGTGGTCGCCTATATCGCCCGCGGGCACGATCTCGGCAGGCTGCTCACCAGCCTCGACGACGAGTACGCGCGGGGGCAGTGCGTGGCCGATTCGATCACCGTGATCAGCACCTCGGACGGCAACCGCCTGCGCACCGCCGAGATCGACCCGGCCCTGGAGCACCTGCGGGTGGCGGGGCTCGGCTCGCGCAGCTTCACCGAGGGCCGGGTCCGGGTGCTGTTCACCCTCGTCGCGGGCACGGAGGGGCCGCGACCCGGTGACGGGAGTTGGGAGGATTTCAACAGTGCCTTCACCGGCGCCGGCTTCGATCCGGACCACATCGGCGACGGCTGGGCGATCAACGCCTACGACGCGGTCCTCACCATCGGGCAAGCGCTGCGGGAGGTGCCCACCACCGAACCGGTCCGGCGCGGCGAGATCAACAGTGTGATCAGCGGATTCTCCGGCGGGGTCTCGGCGGTGCCCGGCGCTGGCGGGCCGATCGCGTTCGACCCCAGCGGCAACCGCACCGATATCGAGCCGAGCGTTGTCCGCCTGTGCCCGCGGCCGGCGGGGACGTCGCCGGACGCGCTGTCGCACGGCAGCTCCTCGACCGTGCCCGTGCCGCCCGGGGCTCAGGAGCCACCCGGCTGCCCGCCCGGCGCCTGACCGGGAGTCCGTGGCCGTCCAGCTCGACCGTCAGGTCGCCGAGCCACCGCCCGAGGAGCTCGAGGGGTGGGCGGTCGGCTCAGTGCCGGGGCAGCCCGAGGACGCGCTGGGCGATGATGCTGCGCTGGATCTCCGACGTCCCCCCGGCGATGGTGTGCGCGAAGGTGCGCGTATAGCGCTCGAACCAGCCGCTCGCGAAGTGGCCGATGGTGTGGGCGCCGGGCGGTGCGCTGAGCGCGGGGTGCGCCAGGCCTGCCGCGCCGCGGCTCGCCAGCGCCTGTTCGGTTCCGGCCTGGACCGCTTCGGAGCCCATGACCTTGAGCACCGAGAGCGCGGCGACGTCCGGTTCCCCGCGGGCGGCGCGGGCCAGCGCGGCGGAGCCGAGGAGTTTCAGGGCGTGCAGGTCCATGACGCTGGTGGCGTAGGCATCCCGGTCGTGCTCGGTGTGCGGGGTGAAGTCGCGGAGCAGGTCGGCGAGGCGGTCGGCGTGGCTGAGCCACAGCAGGTTCCGCTCGTGGCCGAGGGAGCCGTTGGCGACGGCCCAGCCGCCGTTCTCCGGGCCGACCCGGTTCGCCACCGGCACCCGCACGTCCTCGAAGTACACCTCGTTGAAGTCGAGGTCGTCGCGGGCGCAGATGGAGGGGAAGGGGCGGCGGGTCACCCCCGGCGTGGCCGTGGGCACGAGCAGGACGCTGATGCCCTTGTGTTTCGGCGCGTCCGGGTCGGTGCGGACGAAGGTGAGCAGCACGTCGGCGTCGTGGGCGCCGGAGGTCCAGACCTTCTGGCCGTTCACCACGTAGTGGTCGCCGTCGCGCACCGCGCGGGTGCGCAGCCCGGCCAGGTCCGAGCCCGCGCCGGGCTCGCTCATGCCGAGCGACGCGGTCAGCTCGGCGCGCAGGATGGGGACCGCCCAGCGCTGCTTCTGCTCCTCGGTGCCGAACGACAGCAGCGAGGCGGCGATGATGCCGACACCCTGCGGGTTGAACGAGTGGTAGATCCGCCGCCGGGACAGCTCCTCGAGGTGCACGTACTGCTGGAGAACCGTGGCGTCGCGCCCGCCGAACTCGGGCGGGTTGGCGGGGAGCAGCCATCCGCTGTCGAAGAGCAGCCGCTGCCACTCCCGCGCCCAGTCCGGCACGTCCGCGCTGGACTTCGACGGCCGCCCGGCCTCGGGTAGGTGCCGGTCCAGGAACGCGACGAACTCGGCGCGGAACTCCTCGACCTCGGGTCCGAACGACAACTGCACGACGTCTCCTCTAGATGCCGGATACGGATTTGCCGGTCAGGTAGCCGGCCAGCCCCTCCCGGCCGAACTCGCGGCCGATTCCGCTCGCCTTCACACCGCCGAAGGGCGCGACCGGGTCCATGCTGTAGGCGGCATTGATGCCGACGGTGCCGCTGCGGATCCGCCGCGCCACCGCGAGGGCGCGGTCCGGGTCGGCGGACCAGACCGAGCCGGAGAGGCCGTACTCGGTGGCGTCGGCGAGCGCTACCGCGTCGTCGTCGCCGTCGTGCGCGAGCACGGTGATCACCGGGCCGAAGATCTCCTCCCGAGCGATTCGCATGTCCGGCGACACCTCGGCGAACAGGGTCGGGCGGACGTACCAGCCGCGCTCGCAGCCGGGCGGCCGCCCGGGCCCGCCGACCACCGCCCGCGCCCCCTCGCGGAGACCGGTCTCGAGGTAGCCGTGCACCCGATCGCGCTGCCGGGCGGAGACCAGCGGGCCGATATCGGTGGCCTCGTCGGCCGGGTTGCCCACCCGCAGTCTCCACACCATCTCGCTCAGCGCCTCGACGTGCTCGCGATAGCGGCTGCGCGGCACCAGGATGCGGGTCTGGGCGACACAGGCCTGCCCGCCGTTCATGAGCGCGGCCACCTGGGCGCCGGTGGCGACCTGCGCGGGGTCGGCGTCGTCCAGTACCACCGCGGCGGATTTGCCGCCCAGTTCCAGGCTGAACTTTCGCAGGGCGGGGGCGCAGGCAGCGGCGACCTGCCGACCGGCGGCGGTGGAGCCGGTGAAGGAGACCTTGTCCACGCCGGGGTGCGCGACCAGGTGGGCGCCGAGCGCGGCGTCGCCGGGCAGGATGGAGACCACGCCGGGCGGAATCCGGCTCTCGGAGAGCAGCTCTGCCATGAGGTAGGCGTCCAGCGGCGTCTCCGGCGACGGCTTGAGCACGACGCTGCACCCCGCGAGCAGCGCCGGGATCAGCTTGGCGACGGTGAGGAACACCGGCATGTTCCAGGGCACGACGGCCGCGACCACCCCGACCGGTTCGTGGGTCACCAGGACATCCGCGCCGAGGTAGCCGGGGCGGGTCTCCTCCCAGGGGAAGTCCGCCGCCACGTCGGCCAGCGCCCGCATCATGACGCCGGGCAGTTTCGCGTGCGCGGAGCGGGCGAAGCGGGCGGGCGCACCCATCTCCGCGGTGACCAGTCCGGCGATCTCCGGCTCCCGGGCGGTGTACCGCTCGGCCAGGTCGCGGATCGCGGCCACCCGCTCGGCGACCGGTGTGCGCCGCCACGGGCCGCGGTCGAAGGATTCGCGGGCGAGCAGAACCGCGGCGTCGACATCGGCGGCGGTCGGCGCGGCGACCCGGGCGATCACCGCCTCGGTGTGCGGTGAAACGACCTCGATGACGCCGTGGCCGGTGGGCGGCTGCCACCGCCCGCCGATGTAGAGCCGATGGTGGAAGGGCTCGGCATCCTGCTGACCGGAGCGCGCCTGCTGCCCGGGGTGCGCGGGCTGTGGCGGTGGCACGGCCATGTCAGGGCCGGAGGGACGCGATGTCGCGGAGCAGGCGGACGGTCGGCGGCGGGTCGGTCCGCAACCCGACCGGCGGCGACATCTGTCCGGAGCGCGACGCTTCCCCCAACCCGGCGCGCACCGCGTCCAGATCGTCGGCCTCGATCTCGTAGAGCGCGATGAAACTGTCCTCGCCGACCACGGCGAGCCTGCGCGCGGCGACCACACCGTCCAGCTTGCACATCTCGGCCAGGTGCGTGTTCTCGTACCACTCGTGGTAGGCGGCGGCCTCGTCCGCGGACTTCGGGCTGGACTCGACGAAGAGGATTCCGGTCGGCATGGTGACTCCTGTCAGGCGGTGGTGTTCTTGTGCACCACGCCGCCCTTCATGACGAAGGCGACGTGTTCGGTGCGGGTGATGTCCACGGTCGGGTCGCCGGGCACGGCGATGATGTCGGCGAGCAGCCCGGGTTCCAGCCGCCCGCGGTCGGTGACGCCGAGCAGCTCGGCGCTCACCACGGTCGCCGCGCGCAGCGCCTGCGCCGGGGTCATGCCGCGGTCGACCAGCGCCCACAGCTCCTTGGCGTTCGAGCCGTGCGGGACGGCGGGCGCGTCGGTGCCGCAGGCGATCTTCACCCCGGCCGCGATCGCCTTCCCGAGCATCCGCCTGGCCTGCGGGAAGACCACGGCGGCCTTCTCCTGCAACGCGGGCGGCGCCTTCGACACGTCCAGCCCCTCGGAGAGGTAACTGGTCGGCACCAGGAACGTGCCGTGCTCGACCATCATGGCGATGGTGTCGTCACCGGCCAGCGAGCCGTGCTCGATGCAGTCCACGCCCGCGCGGATGCAGGCCCGGATCCCGGCGTCGCCGTGCGCGTGCGCGGCCACGTGCAGCCCGGCCCGGTGCGCCTCGTCGACGATGGCGGCCAGCTCCTCGTCGGAGTACTGCTGGATGCCGGGCGCGGTGCTGTGCGACATCACCCCGCCGGAGGCCGACACCTTGATGAGCTGCGCCCCGTACTTGATCTGGTAGCGCACCGCGTGCCGCACCTGGTCGACGCCGTTGGCGATCCCCTCCTCGACCGCGAGCGGCATGATGTGCGGGGCCAGCCGCTGGAACATGGTGGGGTCGAGGTGCCCGCCGGTCGGGGTGATGGCGTGGCCCGCGGAGTGGATGCGCGGGCCGGGGAACCAGCCCTGTTCGATGGCCCGGTGCAGGTCGACATCGAGCAGGTAGCCACCGGTCTTCACCATCAACCCCAGGTTGCGGACCGTGGTGAACCCGGCTTCGAGGGTGACGCGGGCGTTCACGGTCGCGCGCAGCGTCCGGTAGACCGGGTCGTCCTGCACGCCGTGCATGGGCAGCGGCAGCCCGGTCGGGGTCTCCGGGCCGCCGATGAGCAGGTTGATCTCCATGTCCATCAGCCCCGGCAGCAGCGTGACGTCGCCGAGGTCGTGCACCACCGCCCCGTCCGGGACCACCTCGGGGTCCACCGCCGCGATGTGCTCGCCGTCCACCGTGATGACGGCAGGGGAGTGCACCTCCCCGGACTCGACGTCCACCCAGCGGGCGGCGCGCAGGACGACGGTCACGGCCGCGGCTCCAGCACGCAGTGCAGCGCGGCCGAACCGGAGTCCGGCACCCGGGGTTGGCTCCACACCTCCACCGGGAAGGAGACCATGATCATCGAGTGCAGCAGCCACATCAGCCTGCGGCCGTCCTCGGGCAGGTCGTCCAGGGTGTACCGGTCGAGGTGGGTCAGGGCCGCCTCGGCGCGCGGGGTGATGGCGTCGTAGAAGGCCTGCATCTCGGCCATCGAACTGGCCATCCGGCGGTCGTAGCGCTCGGGTTCGGTGGCCAGGGACCAGGTTTCGGCGAACGGCTCCAGGTCGGCGAACTCGGCGGGCAGCAGCGCGCTCATCGGACCGCCTCGCTCCGGTACTCGCCGACCCACTCGCCCGCGACCTTGTGCAGGTGCCGCAGCAGGATCTCCTGGTCGTTCAGCGGGAAGCGCCGCACGGCCCGGGATTCCAGCGAGATCTGGGTGGCCTCCAGGGTGTTGGAGTCCTGCAGCGCGTACTCCTTGAAGGTCACCGCGGCCATCTCCAGCGCGACCCGCTCGCGCGGGGTCTTCGCCGGGACGAAGTACAGGTTGCCCTCGAAGATGTGCCGGTTGTAGGCGGTCGGCCAGTAGTGGTAGGTCAGGTACCAGCCGGCCGACCAGATCAGGATGGTGAAGTTCGGGAAGAGCTGGAACGAGTCCAACCCCCACGGATCGCACTTCGCCGGGTTCAGCCCGCTCGGCATCTCGCCGAGCTCCGGCTGGTCCCACGGGCCGAAGAGCCCGCTGCGGGTGATGTCCTCCATCGGCTTGCGCATGCTCGGGTCGAGTTCCCAGGTCACCACGCCGGAGGTGCTGACCAGCCGGTGCGGGCCGTCCAGCTGGTAGTGCGGCGCCTCGAAACCGGCCTGCTGGGCGGCGGTGGCGTAGTTGTCCGGCGACTGCGTCGCGTGCAGGACGGGGGCGTGGTAGAACTCCTGGAACGCGTCCATGTAGAGCTTCCAGTTGGCGCCCACCTCGGCCCGGTAGGTGAAGCGGTCGGTCATCCGGTCGAAGGGGTAGCCCTCCAGGTCGGTGACCATCGGGCCGAGGAACTCGCGCAGCGTCTGCGCCGGTTCGGGGGCCAGGTTGACGAAGATGAAACCGGCCCAGACCTCGCAGTGCACCGGGGCCAATCCGTAGGCGCTCTTGTCCAGGTCGAAGAACTCGCCCTCCTGCTGGACGAAGTTCAGCGCGCCGTCCAGGCCGTAGCGCCAGCCGTGGTACTTGCAGGTGAACTGGCGGCAGGTGCCCTTGGTCTCTTCGCGCGGGAACTCGTTCCACACCAGCTTGTTCCCGCGGTGGCGGCACACATTGTGGAAGGCGCGGACCTGCCTGTCCCGGTCGCGCACGATGATCACCGAGGAGCGGGCGGCGTCGATCTCCCTGGTGTAGTAGCTGCCCACCTTCGGCAGCTGCTCCACCCGGCCGACATTGAGCCAGGCCCGCTCGAAGATGGCCTTGCGCTCGAGCTCGTAGAACTCCGGGGAGATGGAGTCCTCGTAGGACATGGGGTCGGTGCCGAGGTCGGGGTAGTGCTCGGTCCAGCTGCCCTCGGGGGGCTTGGGCCAACGCGGCATGGTCGTACTCCTCACTGGATGGGTTCGTCGCCGAGCACGGTGGTGCGCAACATCTCGCGCGGCGACCCGGCGTCGTAGGGGGCGGCCCGGTGGATGACGCCGCGGTTGTCCCAGATGACCGTGTCGCCGACGGTCCACTCGTGCCGGTACACCCGCTCCGGCGCGGTGCTGCGGGCCAGCAGCCCGTCGAGCAGGCTCCGGCTCCGCTCGGCGTCCAGCCCGACCACCGCGCCCGCCGAGGCGCCGAGCACCAGCGAGCGGCGCCCGGAGCGGTGCGTCCAGACGATCGGGTGCTCGCGCACCGGGCGGCGGCGCCAGGCCGCGAGCTGCTCCGGGGTGGGGTCGGGGGTGATGCGGCGCTGCGATGCCTCCAGCGAGTGCACCACCCGCAGCCCGGCCAGGTGCTCCCGCTCGGCGGGGTCGAGGTCGTCGTAGGCCGAGTAGGTGCTGGCGAACTCGGTCTCGCCGCCGGACTCGGCCACCGCCTTCGCCGAGAGCATGGTCGCCATCTGCGGGTAGGCGTCGTCCTCGGGGGTGCAGCCGTCGATGTGCCAGTCGAAGGTGGCCCGCAGGTAGCTCGCCGAGGAGTTCTTGGCGGTGTCCAGGCTGACCCGGTAGATCCCCGCGACCGGGTGGTGGCCGGGGGAGGTGTCGATCTCGCCGAGCGTGCGGCAGAACGCCACCTGGGTCTCCGGGTCCAGGTGCAGGCCGCGGAAGACCAGCACCCCGTTGTCCTCCAGCGCCTGCCGGATCGCGGCGGGCACGCCGGGGTCACCGAGCAGCCGCTCCGGGGTGATCCCGGTGATCTCGGCGCCGACCTCGCGGCCCAGCTTCTCGACGGTCAATGTCGTCATCGTGGTCTCCGTTCACGGGGTCGGCTCGCCGACCCGGTCCAGATAGGCGTCGGCGCTGTCCACCGGGGCGGGCTGGGCGAAGATCTCCACCGCCATCGCGGCCTGGACCAGCGAATAGATCAGGTGCAGCAGGTTCAGCGCGTCCTCGGGCAGGTCGTCGAGCGGGAACTTGTCGCAGTAGACGATGGCGTCGTCCAGCCGCGGGAAGAAGGCGTCGTGGAAGTCGGTCAGCTCGGCCATCGAGCTCGCCAGGCGCTTGTGCCAGCGCTCCGACTCGGTGGGCAGGCACCAGATCGGCGCGAAGCGCTCGAACTCGGCGAAGGCAGGCGGCAGCATGGTCATCGCGCGGCCCCCGCGCCGTGGAACGCGCCGACCCAGTCCGCGACCGCCCGGTGGAAGTGCCGCACCAGGATCTCCTGGTCGTTGACCGGGTAGTCGGTGATCCCCGCGGTGCGGTACGCCTGCTCGAGCGCGGTCTGGGTGCCGGTGAGCATCCCCGCGTCCTGCAGCGCGAACTCCTTGAAGACCACCGAGGAGACCTCGTGCTCGATCCGCTTGCGCACCGAGTCGGCGGGCTGGTAGCAGAGCGTGGCCTCGAAGGTGTGCGTGTTGTACGACGTCGGCCAGTAGCGGTAGATCAGGTACCAGCCGCGGTAGAAGAGGATCTCGACATTCGGGAAGATCTGGAAGTTGTCGATGCCCCACGGCTGCACCCGGCCCGGGTTGATGCCCGGCGGCAGCTCGCCGATGTCCGGCGACTCCCACGGGCCGACCAGGCCGCTGCGGGTGACCCGCTCGATCGGGTACATGAACTCCGGCGGCAGCGTCCAGCGCCGGGCGCCGCCGGTGCTCACCATGCGGTGCGGGCCGTCGAGTTGGTAGTGCGCGCAGGTGAACCCGGTGTCCGGCTTGCGCACCGCGCCCGGCACCTGCTGCGAGTGCAGCCCCGGCACGTGGTAGTACTCCTGGAAGGCGTCGGCGAAGAGCTTCCAGTTGCTCGCGTTCTCGGCCGTGAAGTCGTACCGCTCGGTCATCCGGTCGAAGGGGTAGTCCGCCAGCGCGCCGACCATGGGGCCGAGGAACTCGGTCAGGGTCTGCGGCGGTTCCGGCGCCAGGTTCACGAAGACGAACCCGGCCCAGATCTCGCAGTGCACCGGCACCAGCCCGAACTCGCCCCGGTCCAGGCCGAAGAACTCGCCCTCCTGCTGGACGAAGTTCAATCCGCCGTCCAGGCCGTAGCGCCAGCCGTGGTACTTGCAGGTGAACTGGCGGCAGGTGCCCTTGACCTCCGCGCGCGGGAACTCGGTCCACACCAGCTTGTTCCCGCGGTGGCGGCAGACATTGTGGAACGCCCTGACCCCCTGGTCGCGCCCGCGCACCACCAGGATCGAGGTGCGCGCGACGGCGATCTCCTTGGTGAAGTAGCTGCCCACGCGCGGCAGCTGCTCCACCCGGCCGATATTCAGCCAGGCGCGTTCGAAGATCGCGGTGCGCTCCAGCTCGTAGAACTCGGGGGAGACCGAGTCCTCGAAGGACATCGGGCCGGTGCCGAGGTCCGGATAGTGCTCGGTCCAGCTGCCCGCCGCGGGCTTGGGCCAGTCGGTCATCGCGGTACTCCTTGGTCGGGTCAGATGACGGTGCCGCCGTTGACGCCGACCACCTGGCCGGTGATGTAGCGGGCGTCGTCGGAGCAGAGGAATGCGCAGGCCGCGGCGATGTCGTCGCCGGTGCCGAGGAAGCCGACCGGGATGGCGTTCGCCATGGTGGCGCTGTCCGGCAGATGCCCCGCGGCCTGCGACGAGCGCGACATCGGGGTGTCGATGCCGGACGGCGGAATGGTGTTCACCGTGATGCCGCGCGCGGCGTACTCGCGGGCGAGCCCCTTGGTCATGGCGATCACCGCGCCCTTGGAGGCGGTGTAGTGCACCATGCCGGGCGAGCCGCGCTGCGCGCTGGAGGAGGAGATGGTGACGATCCGGCCCCAGCTACGGGCCAGCATGTCCGGCAGCACCGCCTGCACGCAGTGGAACGTCCCGGTCAGGTTCACCGCGAGCACCCGGTTCCAGGAATCGAGCGAGATCTCGGTGAAGGGCTGGAAGGCGACGAGCCCGGCGCTGGTGACCAGGATGTCCACCGGGCCGTAGGCGTCGCGGGTCGCGGCCAGCGCGGCGTCGACGGCGCCCCGGTCGGTGACGTCGGCGGCGAAACCCGTTGCGGTGTCGCCCTTGTCGCGGATCTCGGCGGCGGCGCGCTCGGCGCCCGCGCCGTCCAGGTCGAGGATGGCCACCCGGTCGCCGCGGGCGGCGAGCCGCCGGGCGATGGCCAGCCCCATGCCGGAGGCGCCGCCGGTGACCACGGCGGTGTGCGGGAGAGGCATCGGCAGGCTCCTGATCGCCGGTCCGGGAGCGAGCGCCCCTGCGGAAGTTTGAGCACCCGGTTAATTTGATCGGGTGGTTAAAGTTATAGGGTTGGCCGGAGCGGGATGTCAAGGGCCGACGGAGGTTGCGGTGAAGACCGAGCGGGCGAGCAGGGCCGATGGTGCGGCCACCCGGGTGGCGCTGCTGGACGCGGCCGAGCAGATCATGCTGGACGAGGGGTACGCGGCGGTGAGCTCGCGGCGGCTGGCCGCGCGGGCCGGGGTGAATCCGGGGCTGGTGTACTACTACTACGACACCATGGACAACCTGTTCGTTGAGCTCTTCCGGCGCGGGGCCGAGCACAGTTTCCAGCGGCAGCGCGAGGTCTTCGCGGACCCGCAGCCGCTGTGGGGGCTGTGGGAGGCCATCCACGAGCAGTCGCGGACCGCGCTCACCATGGAGTTCATCTCCATGGCCGGGCATCGCAAGACGATCCGCGCGGAGATCGCCGACTCGTCGCGGCGGTTCCGCGAACTGCAGCTCGAGGAGGTCGGGCGGATCCTGGCCGGGTATCGCGACGTGCCGCCGCCGTGGACCGCGACCACCGTGGTCATGCTCATGTCCAGCGTCTCCCGGCTGCTGCGGATGGAGGAGTTCTTCGACATCCACACCGGGCACGCCGAGACCGTTGCGGTGATCGAGGATTTCCTGCGCACCGTGGAGGGGGAGCGGATGCCGCCCGCTCCGCTACGCTGAGCGGGTGCACAGCGAGCCACGGCTACCTCTACTGCCCCCCGAGCAGTGGGACGACACTGCCCGTGAACTGCTGCGCGGCCGCGTCGGCATGGCCGACCGCTACCTCTCCGGCGCCCCGGATGCCCCGCCGTTGCCGAACATCCTCGGCGTGCTCGGCCACCACCCCGAGCTCGCCGCCGCCTGGCTCGGCTACAACGGGTTGCTGCTCGAGCGCGGCACCCTCGACCCGCGCGCCCGCGAGCTGCTGATCCTGCGCGTGGCCTGGCGCACCGGCTGTCGCTACGAGTGGGAGCAGCACGTGCGGATAGCGCTGCGGCACGGCCTCTCCCCGGCGGAGATCGCCGCGATCAGGCACGGCCCGGACGCGGCGATCTGGCCGCGGCCGGACGCCCTGCTGCTGCGCGCCGCCGACGAGCTGCTGGCCGGGCACCGGGTCGGCGACGACACCTGGCGCGAGCTCGCCGCGCAGCACGACGCCGCCGAGTTGCTGGAGCTGCTCTTCGTGGCGGGCTCCTACCTGTGCCTTGCGCTGGTGGCCAACAGCGCCGACCTGCGCCCCGACCCGGCCGCCGCGCCGCTCCCCCCGGGGCTGGAGTTCGACGGCTGAGCCGCGCTCACCCCGAGGTGATGTCGCCGGCCAGCGGCGCGACCGCCGCGATGATCTCCTCGGTCAGTTCGCGCGGCACCCCCGCGTCGGTGAGCGAATCGGCGAGGTAGCCGGCGACCAACCCGAAGTGCGCCAGGGTGATGCCGCGCCCCTGGTGCACCTGCTTCATCGGCGCGCCGGTGTACGGATCGGGCCCGCCGAGCGCGGCGGCGAAGAACTCGACCTGCCTGCCGCGCAACCGATTCAGGTTCACGCCGGTGAAGAAGCCTGCCAGCCGTTCGTCGGCGAGCACCCGGGTGTAGAAGTCGGCGACGACCGCCTCCAGGGCCTCGTAACCGCCGATCCGGTCGAAGATCGGCACGGTGATGTTGCTGGGAGATTCGGGGGAGACTGACATGGGAACATGCTCCGATCACGAAGAACAGGTCGAAACCAGGGGTAATAAGTTACCGTTGATTCTGCCTCGACGTCGAGAGTGGAGAACTGATGTACCCGAGCCGCTTCCCGTTCGTCAGCTTTCCGCACTGCTCTGGGAGGCAGGTGTCGACGCTGCCGCAGGCCTTCCAGGCCACCGCCGCGGTCCGTCCGGACGCGGTGGCGCTGCGCGGGCTCGACCCCGCCCGCAGCTACACCTGGGCGCAGTACCGCGCCGCGGTGCGCGACATCGCGGCCGGGTTGGCCGCGCTGCGGGTGGCGCGCGGCGAGACGATCGCGCTGCTGCTCGCGAACCGCCCCGAGTTCCACCTGGTCGACACCGCGGTGCTGCACCTGGGCGCGGTGCCGTTCTCGCTCTACAACACCGCGGCGCCGGAGCAGATCGCCGAGGTCTGCGGCAATGCGGGCAACCGCGTCGTGATCACCGAGCGCGCGCTGCTGCCCCGGCTGGTTCGCACCGGGCTGCACTTCGACGCCGTGGTCTGCGTCGACGAGCCGGGGCCCGGCGCCGTGTCACTGGCGCAGCTGATCGAGAACGCCGACCCGGACTTCGACTTCGACGGCCGCTGGCAGCAGGTCCGCCCGGACGACCTGGCCACCCTCACCTACACCGCGGGCACCACCGGCGCGCCCAAGGGCGTCGAGCTGACGCACTCCAACATCCTGGCCCAGCTGGTGGCGCTCGGCGAGCACCTGCCCGCCGACTTCGACGACCGCATCGTCTCCTACCTGCCCGCGGCGCACATCGCGGACCGGATCACCGCGCACTACGCCGCCATGGCCCGCGGCATCCAGGTGACCTCACTGGCCGACCCCGCCCGGATGGGCGAGGTGCTGACCGAGGTCAGGCCGACCGTGCTCTTCGGCGTGCCGCGGGTGTGGCAGAAGGCGCGGGCCGGGATCGAGTCCGCCATCGAGGCCGAGCCGCGCCGGGCGAAGCGCGCGGTGGCCGCGTGGGCGGTGCGCACCGGCAGCGCGCGGGCCAGGGCCGAGCTCGCAGGCAGGCGGACCGGCCCGGTGCTGCGGCTGCGGCACCGGGTCGCGGACCGGCTGGTGCTGTCGAAGATCCGCGCCGGAATCGGGCTGGACCACATCCGCTTCGCCGCCTCCGGCGCGGCCCCCATCCCGGCGGAGGTGCTGGAGTACTTCCACGGCCTCGGCATCCGGCTCACCGAGGTGTGGGGGCTCTCCGAGGCCGCCGGGGTCACCACCACGACCACCGTCGACAACCCCGGGCTCGGCACCGTCGGCGAGCCGCTGCGCGGGGCCGAGGTGCGGCTCGCCGCCGACGGCGAGCTGCTGGTGCGCGGCCCCATGGTTATGCGCGGCTACTACCGCGACCCGGAGCGCACCCGCCGCGCCTTCTACCGCGGCGACTGGCTGCGCACCGGCGACCTCGGCGAGCGCGACGAGGCGGGGAACTACCGGATCATCGGCAGGCGCAGCGACATGATCATCAACGACTCGGGCAAGAACATCGCGCCGTCCCGGATCGAGAACGCGGTGCGCGCGGCCTCGTTCCTGGTGGGCAACGTGGTGGTCTTCGGCGAGCAGCACCCCTACCTGACGGCGCTGATCACCCTGGACGCCACCGCCATCGCCGCGGACGCCGCGAGCAACGGGGTGGTGGCCGCCGACATCGCTATCCTGGCCGGGCGCCCCGCCATCCGGAACCGGATCGTCGAGGCGGTGCGCGAGGGCAATGCCAGGGTGTCGCGGCCGGAGCAGATCAAGCGCTTCGTGCTGCTCGACCACGTCTGGGAGCCGGGCAGCCCCGAGCTGACCCCGAAGCTCACCGTCCGCCGCGACGTGGTGGCCAAGCGCTACGCCGAGTTGCTGGAATCGCTCTACGCCGAGGCCCCGGACCGGAGCCTGGTCGCCGACGTCCCCGCCCCGGAGGAGCCGCGCAGGCGACGCCCCGGCATCCGGCGGCTGCCGCGCTCGGCCTGACTACGGCGCCGCGGCGGTACGGGCCCGCGCCCAGCGCAGCCGGTGGCCCGCCGCGGGCTCCGGATCCGGCTGCGCGGCAGTGGGTTCGGGGTCGCCCGCGGCGTACTCACCGCAGGGGTCGACGCGGCCCACCAGAATCATCGGAATCTCCAGTGCTGTGCTCATCGGGTTCAGCACAACACATTTCGCGGCGCGTCGGGACGCGCTTCGCAGGCTTCGCAGCAAATCCTTTTCTCGCGCCGACTGGTCGGTCTGAACTGTGCAAATGCACTTGCATCCGAGATGCTGGCAACTATCCGGCGTCGGGTCGAGCCCGGGGCGGCCTCACCACGGCCCCTCGGTCTGCACGCAGCGCAGCCCCTGCACGTCGTCGGGGAGCCGCACCACCCCCTCCTTGCAGGTGAACACCGTGCGCGCCGCCGGGAACTCGAGCCGCAGCGGCTGCCGCACCGAACCCGACGGCGCGCCCTCGGAGGCGGTGCAGTTCTCCCGGCCGGTGGTGACCCCGGTGATGTTCTGGTCGAGCAGCCTGCAGCTGTAGGTCGGCAGGACCAGCGGGTCGGCCGCCGCGCCCGGCGCGATCACCAGCCCGCCACCCACCGCGACCCCGAACACCAACGCAGCCGCCCGATCGCGCCACGACATCGCCACCACCTTCCCGGACGGGAACACCCGCCCGCCACTCGTCGTTGCCGAGTACCCCGCGAGCGGGCGCGGTAAGCGGTGACCCCGGTCGCGGCGGAAACGGCCCCGTGAGGTTTGAAGCCGGCGACGCTGGGCACGGTGGGGGCGTGTACGTCGAATGGCCGCGGATCCCGGCGCAGGTCGTCGCCTGGCTCCGCGCCGAGGCTCCGAACGACCCGCCGTCGCATCGGGTTCCGCTCCTGGCCCTGCTCGGCCCCCGGCTCGGCGCGGACGAGGTCGCGCGGGTGGCCGCCGAGCTCGCCGCCCGCGGCGGGCCGGTGGACCGGGCCGAGGCCGCGGTCGCCATCACCCGGCTGACCGGGCAGCTGCCCAGCGAGACCGATATCGCCGCGGTGGTGCGGCGATCGCACGCGGAGCCGCCCGCGCTGCTGCACACCATGTGCCTGCGCACCCGCTCGGTCCTGGCCACCGCCACCATCGCCCTGGTGACCGCGGACCGGCGGCAGGCCGAGCTCGCCATCGACCTCTTCGGCGAGGTGGCCGTGCTGCGCGCGGGCGCCGAGCGGGAGGCGGTGCGTGCGCTGGTCGGCAGGCACCCCGGCGAACTCCGCGCGGCCGTCGCCGCGCTGCGCGCCGGTATCCACCTGTGGCGGATGGCCGCGCTGGCCGCCGAGATCGCCGACGCGGCGCGGCGCCACGCCCCGGCCCACCTGGCGCCGGACGGGGCGCGGCCCACGCTCGTCCGGCTCGGCGAGCTCGGGGTCGCGATGGCGGGCGCCGACGCCGACGTGCTCGCCACCGGCGATCCCGGCGCGGGCGCCGCGCTGCCCGGCGGGTACGAAGCGGTCCGCACACTCGCCCTCGAGCTGTCGAGCGCGGCGGCTCCGCCCGAGCTGACCGTGGTCGTCCGCTGCTACGAGCAGTTCGCCGAGCACGCCGCCGCGCTCGTGCGCCCGGCGGTGCTCGCGGTGAACGGCCCGGCCGCGGGCTGACGCGGGCCTCGAGCCCGCGTCCTTCGCGGCGGACGCGGTCGGCGTGCCGCAGCGCCGGTTCGGGTTTCAGCGCAACCGGTGCCTGGCCAGCAGTCCGTGGTCGCCGAGGATGTCGCCGATCGGCCCGTCGGCGACGATCCGCCCGCCGTCCAGGATCACCGCCCGCGAGCAGACCCGTTCGGCGTAGGGCAGGTCGTGGGTGACCAGCAGCAGCGTGGCGGAGAGCGTCGCCAGGATCTCGGCGAGCTCGCGGCGCGCCACCGGGTCGAGGTTGGCGGCGGGCTCGTCGAGGACCAGCAGCTCGGGGCGGCAGGCGAGCACGGTGGCCAGCGCGGCGCGGCGGCGCTCACCCAGCGAGAGCCGGGTGGGGGAGCGGTCCGCGCGGTCGCCCATGCCGACGGCGGCCAGCGCGAAGTCGACGGCCGCGTCCAGTTCGGCCCCGCGGACACCGAAATTGTGCGGCCCGAAGGCGACGTCCTGGGCGACGGTGGGCATGAAGAGCTGGTCGTCCGGGTCCTGGAACACCACCCCGACCCGGCTGCGGATCTCCCGCAGGGTCCCGCGCTCCACCCGCGTTCCGCCGATCACGACCGCGCCGGAACTCGCCGTCAGCACCCCGTTGAGGTGCAGCATCAGCGTCGACTTGCCCGCGCCGTTCGGGCCGAGCACCGCGACCCGCTCACCCGGCGCCACGGTGAGCGAGAGCCCGTCCAGCGCCCGGGTGCCGTCCGGGTAGGCGAAGGTCAGGTCGGTCAGCCGCACCGCGGGCTCGGCGTTCACCGCGCGATCCAGGCGCAGGCGCAGACCCCGGCGGCGGCCAGCACCGCGGCGCCCATGACCAGCCAGTCGCGGGTCGCGGCGGGCGCGGTGCCGAAATCCGGGACGGCGCCGGTGAACCCGCGGGACAGCATGGCCAGGTGCACCCGCTCCCCGCGCTCGTAGGAGCGCAGGAACAGCGCCCCGACCCCGCGCGCGGTCGCCGCGACCTGGGCGAGCGAGCGCGGGTCGTCGCCGCGCGCGAGCCGGGCCAGCCGCATGCGGGCGGCCTCGTCGGCGATCACGTCGACGTAGCGCAGCATGAGCACCACGATGGTGACGACCAGCCCCGGCGCCCGCAGCCTGGTCAGCCCGCCGGGCAGCTCGCGCACCGCGGTCGTGGCCGCCAGCGTCAGCGAGATGCCGACGCCGAGCGTCCCCTTCGCCACGATGCCCCAGGCCGCCCAGAGCCCGGCCGTGGAGAGCGAGAGCCCGAGCAGCGCCGTGCGCGGCTCCCCGGCCGCGAAGGGCAGCAGCAGCGCCAACACCAGGAACGGCAGCTCGATGAGCAGCCGCGGCCCGATCCAGCGCGGGGGGATGCGGGCCACCGCCCACAGCCCCAGCAACCCCACCGCGAACACGCCGTACGGCCAGAGCGTGTCACGCGGGGTTGCCACCACGGCGAGGACGAGCAGCACCGCGCCCGCGATCTTCACCTCGGCGGGCGCCCGGTGCAGCGCGGACTCGCCGGGCAGGTGCAGCCGGTCGGTCCTCACCCCGCGCGGCTCCGGCTCGGCCGCGCCGCGAGCAGCAGCCGGACCAGGGCGAACAGCACCGCGAAGGTGGCCGCCACCCCGAGGACCCCCGCGATGCCGGTCATGGTGTCGTTCCCGTCGACCGTGTAGTCCGCCAGCGGGGAGTCCGCGAGTTCGTGCTCCTCGGCGCTCTGCGCGATGCACTCGCCCTCGAGTTCGTCGGCGACCACCGTGCAGCCACGCTGGGTGGTGGCGTCCAGCCCGTCCGGCTGCGCACTGGCCAGGTACGACAGCACCCCGGCCACCAGCACCGCCGCCCCGGCGAAGCCGAACAGGAAGGCGGTGAGCGACACCTTCGGGGCGCCCGCGTCGCGCAGCACGTACACCAGGTCCGGGCGGGCCTTGGCCACCGCGACCACGGTGACCGCGGTGATCAGCCCCTCCCCGATCCCGATCAGCGCGTGCGTGACCAGCATGTACCCGGTGACCGCGCCGAGCGTCGACCCGGCGGCCCCGCCGATCGCGTACTCCAGCACGAATCCCAGCGCGGCGCAGATCGTCCCGACCAGCGCGGCGACGAACGCGACCGCCCCGATGCCGCCGCGCCTCGCGAACACCGGCAGCAGCCCGCGCGCGACCAGGTACCCGGCCGCCACCCCGATCAGCGCCATATTGGTGATGTTCGTACCCAGCGCGCTGAGCCCGCCGTCGGCGAAGAGCAGCGCCTGCACCACCAGCACGATCGCCACGCACAGCGCGCCCACGTACGGGCCGACCAGGATCGCGGCCAGCGCGCCGCCGAGCAGGTGCCCGCTCACCCCGGGCAGGATCGGGAAGTTCACCATCTGCACCGCGAAGATGAACGCGGCCACCAGCCCCGCCATCGGCGCGGCGCGCTCGTCCAGCTCGGCCCTGGCCCGCCAGGCGGCGAAACCCAGCCCGGCCGCGGCAAGCACGGCGAAGAGCAGCGAGGTGGGGGCGTCGACGATGCCGTCGCTCATGTGCATCGCGGAGGTGGAGACGGTCACCCGCCGGAACGATACTCGGAATATCTGAACATGCAGACCGATATCGGCGGCGGCTGGCTTCCCGGCGCGCGGACCGGCAGAGTGGAGCCGTGCCCACCCCCACCTCGCTCGGCTCCGAGCCCGCGGGCCCCGGCCTCGACGGCACCGGGATCGCAGGCTGGGCGCAGCGCTTCGAACTGCTCGCCGACGCCAACCGGCTGCGGCTGCTGGTGTGCCTGCACCACACCCCCGAGCAGAACGTCACCGAGCTCGCCGCGGCCGTCGGGATGAGCGCCACCGCCGCCTCGCACGCGCTGCGCATCCTGCGCCACCAGGGCTGGGTCACCGCCACCAGGGCCGGGCGGGTCATGCGCTATCGGCTCACCGACGAGACCATCCACCGGCTGCTGCACTGGATCGGCGCCCCGCACGCCCCCGCCCCGCGCCCGGTCTGAGCCGTCACCAGCGCGGGCTCCACACCGGCGGCCGGAAGAAGCGGGCGGCGCCGTAGGTCGCGGTGGCGTCCAGGCCGCGCGCGACCAGGTACGTCTGCACGTAGTGCAGGTCGAACCCGGCGCGGGCGAGCAGGTCGGTGGCACGGGTCCGGCGGCGCCGGAGCGCGGGCTCGGCGCCGGTGAAGCCGATCAGCAGCAGCTCCTCCAGCGCGGCGTAGGCGGCCGCGGGCGGCGGCGGGGCGGCGATGCCGGTGGCCAGGTCGAGCGCGCCGGTGGCGGCGGCCCAGCCGTGCACCGGCGGCACCGTCCAGTCGACGACGGCGAGGCGGGTGCCGTCCGCGAGCCGCCGCGCCTCGGCGAGCAGCCCGAGCGACGGGCCGACGCAGAGCACCGGCCCCGGGGCGATCCCGAGGCCGCTGCCGATGCCGACGCTGCCGTCGGCGGCGTAGCGCCGCAGCAGCGGGTCGCCCCACGGCCGCACCGGCGTCAGCAGGATGTGCCGACGCCCGCACGGCGCTTCGGCGAGCCAGCGGATCGCGGTGCCGAGCACGTGGTCGGCGTCGTACGCGATCCGGGCGCAGCGGGAGGAATCCAGGACCGGTGCTCCTTCGCGGTGATGCCCGGACCTTGCCCAGCGGCCGCGGGCTCAAACCTCGATTCCCGTCACGACATGGTGGGGCGGGTCGGGGGTAGTGCGCGGAGCGTCACCGGAGCGAACAGCAGGCAAACGAGGTCGAGCACATGATGGGTACCACCGCACCGCAGCAGGTCATCGCCTCCTTCAACGACTACCCACCGGCGCAGGAGCTGGTGGAGCGGCTCGCCGAGAGCGGCTTCCCGGCCGAGGAGGCGCAGATCGTCGGGAAGGGGCTGCGCACCGTCGAACAGGTCACCGGCCGGACGACCGCGGGGCGCGCTACCGCCGCCGGGGCCGCCGCGGGCGCCTGGTTCGGGTCGCTGCTCGCGCTGCTGGCGGTCGTCCTCGCCGACGCGGCGTGGTCGTCGGTGGTCGTCGCGATCCCGGCGGGCGCGCTGTGGGGCGCGGTCGCGGGCGCCGTCGGGCACCGCGTCACCAGGAACCGGCGCGACCTCACCGGCGTGCACACCCTGGTCGCGCACAGCTACGACGTCCGCGTCCCCGCGGACCGCGCCGACGAGGTCACCCGCTGCCTGCGACCGGCCGAGTGAGGGGTGTTTCGCCCAACCTGGCACGGGTAGCGCGGGCCCGACCCGAGCCAGAGGAGGAGAAATCGTGCGAGCAATGGTGTACCGCGGTCCGTACAAGATCCGCGTGGAAGACAAGGACATTCCGGCGATCGAACACCCCAACGATGCGATCGTCCGGGTGCAGCGCGCCGCCATCTGCGGCTCTGACCTGCATCTGTATCACGGCATGATGCCCGACACCCGGGTCGGCATGACCTTCGGCCACGAGTTCATCGGCGTGGTCGAGCAGGTCGGCGGCTCGGTGCGCTCGCTGGCGCCGGGCGACCGGGTGATGGTGCCGTTCAACATCTACTGCGGCTCGTGCTGGTTCTGCGCCAACGGGCTGTACTCCAACTGTCACAACGTCAACCCCAATGCCACCGCGGTCGGCGGCATCTACGGCTACTCGCACACCTGCGGCGGCTACGACGGCGGGCAGGCCGAGTTCGTGCGGGTGCCGTTCGCGGACGTCGGCCCGGCCAAGATCCCGGACTGGCTCGACGACGAGGACGCGCTGCTCTGCACCGACGCCCTCGCCACCGGCTACTTCGGCGCCCAGCTCGGCGATATCCGCGAGGGCGACGTGGTCGCGGTCTTCGGCGCGGGCCCGGTCGGACTGTTCGCGGCGCAGTCGGCCTGGCTGATGGGCGCGGGCCGGGTGATCGTCATCGACCACCTCGAGTACCGGCTGGAGAAGGCGGCGCAGATGGCGCACGCGGAGACGATCAATATCGCCGATTGCGCGGACGTGGTGGTCGAGATGAAGCGCACCACCGGCCATCTCGGCGCCGATGTCGCCATCGACGCGGTCGGCGCCGAGGCCGACGGCAACCTGCTCATGCACGTCACCGCCGCCAAGCTGAAGCTGCAGGGCGGCTCCCCGGTAGCCCTGAACTGGGCCATCGACTCGGTGCGGAAGGGCGGCACGATCTCGGTGGTCGGCGCCTACGGCCCGATCCAGAGCGCGGTCAAGTTCGGTGACGCCATGAACAAGGGGCTCACCATCAACACCAACCAGTGCCCGGTCAAGCGACAGTGGCCGCGGTTGTTCTCGCACATCAGGGACGGCTACCTGAAGCCGAGCGAGATCATCACGCACCGCATTCCGCTGGAGCACATCGCGGAGGGGTACCACATCTTCTCCGCCAAACTCGACAACTGCCTCAAGCCGGTCATCGTGCCCGACGCCGCCTGAAGGAGCCTTCCGTGACCCACACCAGCGAGCAACCGCTCGTGACCTACACCAGCGAGCACCCGCCCGTACCGAGCGCCGACGAACTGCGCGCCCGCATCCCCGGCTGGGGCGCCGACCTCGATCCGAAGGACCGCCCCTCGGTTCCCAAGCTGCGCCGCGAGGAGACCGGCGCGCACTGGGACTTCCCGGAGCGTCAGCCCGAGACCGCCCCCCGCGAACGCTCCATCGAACACGCCATACTCACCCCGGTCTTCGGCACCTCGGCACCGCTGCGCGGCCTCTCCGGGAGGATCCGGTGGCACGCCTACCGGCGCTACAGCGAGGGCAGGACCGCGCACTGGCTACTGCTCGTCCTCGGCGACCGAGTGGACGCCTGGGAGAACCACTTGCGCTCGTTCGCCACCGCGCGGCCGGACAACCCGATCACCGAGACCGGCATCCGCGCCGAGTTCACGCACGGCGGCGTGCGCTCGCGCACCGGCACCGCCCGCATCTACCGCAACCACCAGTGGCTGGATCCGATCCTGGTCGCCGGGCCGTGGATCGCGGGCGGGGTGCTCGCCGCGCGCACCGCCCGCGCCGTCGGGCGGCGGGTCCGGTTGAGACACTGATCCGGGGGTACTGCACGAACGCGCCCGGGCCGCGATGAAGTTCGTACGGCTGTCCGGACGTGGTGCGTCGCCCGTGGGCGGGTCCAGCAGCGCGGCTTGTCTCGGGCGGCGCTCGCGCGCGACGTGCGTCAGGTGGCGGACGGCCCGCCCGCGGCCTCCGCGGCGATCCGCGGGAACTCCGCGCCCATCCGCACCGACAGCGCCTGCGCCGCCGAGAGCGGGCGGACCATCACCATGAAGTCGTCGATCTTCCCCGCCGCGTTCGTGCGCACGAAGTCACAGCCGGTGACCTGCTTGCCGTCCACGGTCGCCTCGAACACGAGCGCGTGGTCACGCCCGTTCCCGTCGGCGATCTCGCGCACGTAGCGGAAGTTCTCGAACACCCGCATCGCCGCGCGCAGGATCGCCGCGGTCACCGGCCTGCCCCGGTACGGGGCGAACGCCACCGGACTGGTGAACACCACGTCGTCGGCGAGCAGCTCCTCGATGGCGGCGGAGTCGCGGGCTTCGACCGCCGCGCGGAATGGGTGCATCGGACCTCCTCGATCGGGTCGGTCGAGGGTAGTGCAGGTGCTCCGCCGCGGAGGCCGTTCCGCGGTTGCCCAGGCGCGCGGGCTCCGAATCAGGACGCCCGATCCACCGTCGACAGCGGGTGGACCCCGTCGAACCCCTTCAGCTCGACCTCCCGCGTCCCGGTCACCGCGATCCCGGGCAACGCCTCCACCGCGCCCCGCACCTCCGCACTGACCAGTACCTCCGCCCCGCGCGCCGCCCCGGCGACCCGCGCCGCCATGGCCACGTTCCGGCCGAAGAGGTCGTCCCCGCGGCGCACCGAGGGGCCGACGTGGATGCCGATCCGCACCCGGACCCGCTCCTCGGATTCGGCGCCGCGGGCGAGCGCGGCCTGGATGTCGAGCCCGCAGCGCACCGCCTGCGCGGCCTCGGCGAAGGCGATCATGAACCCGTCGCCCTGGCTCTTGATCACGTGCCCGCCGTGCGCGGCGACCTGCTTGCCGACGAGCCGCTCGTGCCGGGCGAGCAGCCGCACCCAGGCGCGGTCGCCGAGCCGTTCGTTGAGCGCGGTGGAGCCCTCGATGTCGGAGAAGGCGATGGCGACGTGGCCGTCGGGGGCGAGCGTGGCCAGGTCCGGCCGCTCGACCTGGGCCCAGCCCGCCAGGTCCTCGATCGAGGTGAGCAGCGCGCCGCGGAAACCCTTGCGACGCAGCAGGCTCGCCGCGCCCCAGACCGTCTTCACGGCCTCGCGCCCGCCGCTCACCCACGCCTGCCTGGCGTCGGCCCGCCGCCGCGCCGCCGCGAGCTCCCGGCGGGTGCGGGCCAGCGCGACGCCGAGTACGACGAGGCAGGCCGCCTCGAGGACGGCGATCAGCGCGAGCACGGGTTCGAGCGACACGGGCACCGCCCAGGGGTCGAGGTCGGCAGGGTCGGGGTCGACCCTAGCGGAGCGGGCCCAGGCCACGGGCGCCGCGCGACACCGCTTCCGCCGGACCGGGCGTTAGGCTTCGGGCATGCGGAAACACGGCCGGGCCGAGGCGCGGCCCAGCGACGGCACCCGTCGCCCCGGACCCGCCGGACTCCCGTGACGACCGGTGCACCGCCGGCGCGCACCGCGCTGGTGACCGGGGCGTCCCGCGGCATCGGCCGCGCCACCGCGCTCGCGCTGAGCCGCCGCGGCGACCGGGTCGCCGTGCACTACGGCAGCGATCGCGCAGCCGCGGAGCAGACCCGCGCACTACTGTCCGGCGCCGGCCACCTGGTGGTCGGCGGCGACCTCGCCGACCCCGTGACCGCCCAGCGCGTGGTCGCCGAGGTCCAGCGGGAACTCGGTCGGATCGACATCCTCGTCAACAACGCCGCCGTAGCACCGAGTCCCGAGACCTACCACCGGGTGGAAAACACCGACTTCGAGACCTGGCAGCGGGTGTGGAACCGCATGGTCGACGTCGACCTGACCGCCCCCGCCACCATGACCTACCTCGTCGCCCGCGCCCTGATCGCCGCGAACGCGCCCGGCGTGATCGTCAATATCGGCTCCCGCGGCGCCTTCCGCGGCGAGCCCGACCACCCGGCGTACGGCGCCGCCAAGGCGGGGCTGCACGCCTTCGGCCAGTCCATGGCGGTCGCGCTCGCCCCGCACGGCATCGCGGTCGCCACCGTGGCGCCGGGTTTCGTCGGCACCGAGCGGCAGCAGCCGAAGCTGGCAGGCGACACCGGCGACGAACTGCGCGCGCAGAGCCCGTTCGGCCGGGTCGGCACCGCCGAGGAGGTCGCCGCCGCCGTCGTCTACCTGACCTCACCGGAGGCGCAGTGGGCATCCGGCGCCATCCTCGACCTCAACGGCGCCTCCCACCTGCGCACCTGACCCCGCCTGCGCGCTACCGCCCCGGCAGCACCGGAATCCCGGCAGCGCTTCCCGGCCGCTGCACCGAATCAGCCGACTCCTGGGAAGCACGTGATGTCGATGGCGGTTCCGCGCCCGGAGCGGGCGGTGAGGGTGTGCAATGGGGATATGAGCAGAGCGGCGGTTGTCCTCGGGGCGTGCGTACTCGCGGCGGTATCGGCGGTGGCCGCGCCCACCGCGCAGGCCGCCCCGGTCTGCGCGGGCGCGGGGCAGCCGACGCTGCCCGCCGCCACGATCGCGGGCGCGCTCGAGGGGCTCACCGTCGACGCCGGCGGCCGCGCCTTCACCACCGATATCGCGACCGGCCGGGTCTTCCGGATCGACGCGCCCGGCGCAACCCCGATCCCGATCGGCACCGTGCCGAGCGGGGGCGGCGGCGCACTGGCCTGGACCCCGGACGGCGGCCTGCTCGTCGGCTACGGCGCCGACGCCAGGGTGCTCGCGGGCGACGTCCTGCGCGCCGCGGGCATCGTCCGCATGGACCCCGACACCGGCGCCACCGTCCCGGTCGCCACCGGGCTCAGCGCCGCCAACGGCATGGCGGTCGCGGGCGACGGAACCATCTACGCCACCAACGATTTCGGCAGCCTCGTCGGCCGGATCGCCCCCGGCGGCGCCGTGCAGCCGGACTGGGCCCGCTTCCCCAGCGCCAACGGCGCCGCGCTCGACCGCGCGGGCGAGTACCTCTACGTGGGCCGCACCTTCAGCAACCCCGGCGTGAGCCGCATCCCGATCGCGAACCCGGGCGCCCCGCAATCCCTGCTCGACCTCGGCGGCCCCGACGCGCTCGCCGCACCGGACGGCCTGACCCTCGACTCCGCGCAGCGCCCGGTCGTCCCGTTCAACAGCGCGGGCCAGGTCGTCCGCATCGACGCACCCCAGCGGTACTGCGTCCTGAGCAGCGGCAACCCCTTCACCAGCGTGGTCAGCTACGGCCGCGGCCCGAGCGGGTTCGCCGCGGGCAGGCTCTTCGCCGCGACCTTCACCGGCTCGATCTACGAGATTCCCGGCGGCTTCGACCCGGCCGCCGCCACGCCCTGACCGGGGCGCAGCGAATCCGCTCGGCGAGCAGCGCGGATCAGGCGGTGCCGGGACCGGTGCCGCGCGCCCGGCCCGCGACGATCTGCTCGGGCAGCTCGCCGGTGGGGTCGATGGAGATGGTCTTGGTGCGCAGGAACTCCTCGATGGCGGTGGGGCCGTGCTCGCGGCCGATCCCGGACTGCTTGTAGCCGCCGAAGGGGGAGCCGAGGTCGGCGGCGAGGGTGTTGATCGAGAAGGCGCCCGTCTCGATCCGCCGCGCGACCGCGAAGCCGCGGAGCACGTCGCCGGTGTACACCGATCCGGACAGGCCGTACTTGCTGTCGTTGGCGATGGCGACCGCGTCGTCCTCGTCGGTGTAGGGGATGAGCGCGACGACCGGGCCGAAGACCTCCTCCTGTGCGATCTCCATGTCATTGCTGACCCCGGTGAGCAGCGTCGGCTCCAGGTACCAGCCGCGGTCGAGCCCCGCGGGCCTGCCGCCGCCGGTGCGGACCGTCGCGCCCTGCTCCCGAGCGCGGGCGATGTCGCGCTCGACCTTGGCGCGGTGCGCCTCGGTGATCAGCGGCCCGACCGCGGTGTTCGCGTCCCACGGATCGCCGACCGGCAGCGCCGCGAACGCCGCCGCGAAGGCCTCGGCGTACTCCTCGTAGCGGGCCTCGGGAACCAGGAAGCGGGAGGGGCACACGCAGCTCTGCCCGGAGTTCGTGCCGACGCTCACCGCGGTGAGCGTCGGCACCACCACCGCCGGGTCGGCGTCGTCGAGCACGATAGCCGCGGACTTGCCGCCCAGCTCCAGCACGACCGGCCGGACCAGCTCGGCGCAGTTGCGGGCGATGGCGCGGCCGACCGCGGTCGAGCCGGTGAAGCTGACCATGTCGACGTCCGGGTGGGTGACCAGGTACTCCGACCCGTCGGCCCGGGCGGCGATGATGTTCAGCACGCCCGCCGGGAAGTCGATCTCCGCCATGATCCGGCCGACGGCGAAGGAGGCGAGCGGGTTCTGCTCGGGCACCTTGAGCACGACGGTGCACCCCGCGGCCAGCGCGGGCCCGGCCTTCTGCCCGATGGCGGGCACCGCGAAGTTGAAGGCGGGCAGCAGCGCGACCACGCCGACCGGCTCCCGCACCACCAGGCTCTTGCCCGCCATCGGGATGATGCTGCCGCCGTCGCTGCCCGCGTACCGGGAGAGGTCGCTGACCCGGACTTCCTCGAACGCGAACTCCCGCGCCACCTCGGCGTTGTAGTTGAAGCTCATCGCCCCCGAGATGGACTGGTACACCTGCGAGAGCAGGTGCGTGCCGCCCTGCTCGGTGGTGATGAGCTGCGCGAGCTCGTCCGAGCGGGCCAGCATCGCCGCCGCCAGCCGCTCGATGTGGCCCGCCCGCTCGGCCGGGGTCAGCGCCCGCCAGCCGGGCGCCGCCGCGCGCGCCGCGGCCACCGCCGCGTCCACGTCCTCCGCGGTCGCCGCCGGGACCGAGCCCACCTGCTCCTCGGTACTGGGCGAGACGACCGCGATCCGGTCCGCCGACGAGGCGGGCCGCCACTTGCCGCCGATGAAGAACGCGTCGTAATCGAGGGAGGACATGGAGCTCCTTGCACGAGACATGAACTGATGTCAGTTCGAATCTAGCGCCGACCCCGGGGGTGGTCAAGCATCGAGTGTGACTGTTGACACATCGTTTCCCGGTTCCTAAATTGAAGTCAATTTAGTTCGACGGGTTCGGAGACGAGGACACATGCCTGAGCAATCGACGGCCACCGCCATCGACGATCGGATCGCGATCGAGGAGGTGCTGTACCGGTACGCCTCGAGCGTCGACTCGGCGCAGATGCACGAGCTGCGCGACATCCTGCACCCCGACCTGTGGGCGCAGTACGGCAACGGCGAGCCGGTGCGCGGCGCGGAGACGGTGATCGCCTGGATGAGCGACTTCACGAAGAACTGCGAGTGGCAGCACCACCTGCTGAACATCTACCGCATCACGGTGGACGGCGACCGCGCCACGGCGCTGGTCTACCACAACTCCTACGAGAAGTTCGCAGGCGACGACGACGTCTGCTTCCTGGTGGCGCGCTACCACAACGAACTCGAGCGGCACGAGGGCGCGTGGAAGATCTCCCGGCTCGTCTTCGAGATCGTCTGGGGCGAGAAGCGCCCCGCGAACACCGAGTACCTGACGGCGGTCGGCGGCCGGGGCCCCGCGGTCCCCGGCTGGCCGTGAACCCCGCCCCCGAGACCACGGAGGACACCCCCATGAGCACCGATCTGACCATGGACGACCTGCTCGCCATCGAATCCATCAAGCGGATCCGCACCCTCGGCTCGCTCTACCTCGACGCGGGCAGGCTGGACGAGCTGGTCGAGCTGTACCACCCCGATGCGGTCTGCGACTTCGGCCCGTACGGCAGCTGGACCGACCGCGCCGAGTTCGCCGCGAACTTCGCCGCCGCCGAGGAGCCCTTCTATGCCAGCGGCTACTTCTCCAACCTGCACGTGGTCGCCAACCACGTCGTCGAGCTGACCGGTCCGGGCGACGCCACCGGCATGGTCTACCTGCTCGACTTCGTCACCGGCGACCAGATCCGCGCGGGCGGCAACCCGCTGTACTGGCTCGGCGTCTACGAGGAGACCTACCGGCGCGACGCCACCGGCTGGAAGATCCTGCGCCAGAACCTCAACTTCATCTGGCCGCAGCGCATGCTGGGCGACGGCTTCCTGGAGCGCCAGGCCGCGCCCGCCCACCACTGACACCGATTCTCCGAGGAGCCGACCGTGACCATTCCGACCGTGAGCACCGACCGGATCGCCGATATCGAGGAGATCCGCATGCTCTCCGCCCGCTACGCCCGCGGGCTCGACCGCTTCGACATGGACGCCCTGATGGAGCCCTACGCCGACGACGCCGTCTTCGACGCGGGGCCGATGGGGCTGGAGAGCTACGCGGGCGCGCGGGCGATCCGCGAGTTCTTCCAGCACAACCAGGACGTCATGGCCGACCAGATGCACCTGTTCGGCAACTTCATCGTCGAGTTCGACAGCGACGACCTGGCCCGCGGCACCAACTACCTGCTGCAGGACGGGCACAACAACGACGGCGCGACCGTGCGCTGCTACTGCATGAACGAGGACACCTACCGGCGCACCGCCGACGGCTGGCGGATCGCCTCCCGCCGGATCAGCCCGCTCATGCCGCCGCAGCTCGACGCCTACTGAGGCGGCTCCAGCCCGAGCTGCTCGGCGTAGCGCGCCTGCAGCTCGGTCCAGCCGTGGTCGAGCGCCTGCTGCCCGGTGATCGGGCCGACCGGGGTGCCGGAGAGCAGCAGCTCGACCACATCCAGGCAGACGTGCCAGCCCGCGGCCACCATTCCCGAGCTCGCGCGGTCGTCCATCCGGTGGGTGAGGCGCAGCCTGGTACCGCCGGCCTCGGCGCTGAGCTCCCAGCGCAGGACGTCGGTCTCCCAGGTGAATTCGAGCAGGACGGGGGGTTCGGCGGCGGTGATCTCGCCGGGCAGCTCGCGCTCCTCCGCGTCGTCGATCGCGATCAGCGTGACCGGGCCGGTGGCGGTGAGCGGGCGGTCGGCGGTGTAGGGGGCCCACTGCCTGAGCTCGTCCGGCTCGGTCAGCGCCGCCCACACCGCGGCGGGCGGCTGCGGGAAGTCGCGGGTGAAGATCAGCGCCCAGCGGTCGCCGCTGCGGGTGACCTCGGCGGGCCGGATCGGGCCTGGCTCATAGGCATTCACGGGGACGGGTCCTTTCGGTCGAGGTGCCGGGCGAGGGCATCGAGGTGGTGGTCCCAGAGCCGCAGATACGGCGTCAGCCACCCCTCCAGCTGCCGGAAGGGGGCCGCGTCGAGCCGGTAGATCCGCTGCTGCCCGGCCACCTCGCAGGTGACGAAGCCTGCCTCGCGCAGCACGCGCAGGTGTTTCGAGACCGCGGGCTGCGGGAGCTCCAGGTGTTCGACGAGCTCGCCGACGGTCGCCTCGCCCGCCCGCAACCGCTCCAGGATTCGGCGGCGCTGGGGTTCGGCCACCACCGAGAACGGATCACTCGCCACCGGGAAAACATACCTCTTCGGGCATATGTCTGGCAAGGCATATGTCTCACTCGGTCGTCTGGGCAGAAAGGTGGCCGCGGCTCGGGTACCCGAGCCGCGGCCGCGTCGATCCCGCAACGGTCAGT
>NZ_JBHVAK010000031.1:0-75976 GCF_042667085.1 Nocardia sp. NPDC057353 | reverse complement strand
GGGCTGCGCCGCCCACGTTTTCCCGCAGGTTCGCGTGGCATCCCCTCGACTACAAGGACATTCGTGCATCAGGAGGCGATGACCATGGCGGAGAGCCACCGTTCGGCGGAGACCGGCGAGTACGTGAGCGAGGAGACCGCGGAGCAGAACCCGCGCACCCCCCTCGGCGAGAACGAGGCGCACGGCGGCGACAACCGCCGCGACCGGTCGGCCATCACCGGCCACTTCGTCAAGCCGGAGACCAGCCGCAGGCACCCGGACACCACCGTCACCGAGAACGGCTGACCCGTTCACCGCGGCCGCTCCCGGGTACCACCCCCGGTACCCGACGAGAGGAGCAGGCCGTGACCGAGCGGAAGAAGACCGACGACGACGAGCCGAAGGGCGGCCGCCCCGGCCCCACCGACCAGGGCCGGGACGGCGGCATGGCCACCCGCGAGCACGCGCCGGAGCTCACCGAGCCGGACGCGGACGACACCGGGAACCGCTAGCCCGGACCGCGGCCCCGATACCGACCGCGGGTCGGCGGCGCACCCGAACCGCGCGAAATGTTTCTCCCGGCCGTCACACCGGACCGCACTGCCACGACACAGTCCCGGAACTATCGGACGACAGTGGAAAGGCAGGTCAGGTGAGCAGGTCAGGAATGGTCGCGGTGGCTGCGGTGCTCGCGATGTGCGGCGCGGCGCTCGGCGCGGGCCCGGCGGGCGCCGACATGTCGCTGAACGGGACCGACCCGGTGGCGACCGGCTGCGCGGCGAAGGCGTCGGTGACGGCGAGCCTCCCGCTGCCCGACGAGCGGGGCGAGGCGACGCCGCTGACGCTGCGCATTCTGCGCTCGCCCGGCTGCGACACCAACTGGGTGGAGATCGACAACCCCTACCCCGCGGACACGGTCGAGATCCACACCCTGATCGCGGTGGCCTCGACCGACATCGTCTACCGGCGCACGGCAGCGCGCACCGGGCGGCAGATCTCGCCGCAGGTGTTCGCGCCGGGCCGCACCTGCATCAAGGTCTCGGCCGCGGTGACGGCCGCGGGGCTGGTGCTCGCGGGCGGCGGGCCCGCCACGAAGATCTGCTGAAGCGTGACGTTCCGCGGTGTCGCGGAACCGGTTTGCCCCCGGGAGCCACGGGTAGCTCGGCGCCGACATCGGTATCGAGGAAAGGCACTCCCATGGCATCCATCGGATCGACGCCCCGCACCGGCGACCGCTCGCCGGTGCGGGGCGCGGCGCTCATCGTCGGCGCTGTGTTCCTGCTGGTCGGCATCCTCGGCTTCATCCCGGGGGTCACCACCGACTACGACACCCTGCAGTTCGCGGGCCACCACTCCGAGGCGAAGCTGCTCGGGCTGTTCAACGTCTCGATCCTGCACAACCTCGTGCACCTGGCCTTCGGCGCGGCCGGGCTGATCGCGGCGCGGGCGGTCCGCACCGCGCAGCTCTACCTCATCGTGGGCGGCGCCATCTACCTGGTGCTGTGGCTCTACGGGCTGGCGATCGACGAGCACAGCGCGGCGAACTTCGTGCCGCTGAACACCGCCGACAACTGGCTGCACTTCGCGCTCGGTGTCGGCATGCTCGCCCTCGGGCTGGTGCTCGGCCGCCGCACCGCGGCCGGGCGACCCGCGGTCTGAGCGGCCCCATCCGGACGGCGGCCCCTTCGCGGGGGCCGTCGTTCAGATGTAGCGGGAGACGACCCGGCCCTTCGCGAAGGCGATCACCCTGGTGCCGGGCAGCACCGCCGGTTCGCCGAGTTCGTGCAGCAGCTGCTCCAGCACGGTGGCGGCGGGCACCGGGTCGGTGCCGTCGGCGCCGCCCGGGAAGCGGTGCCTGCTCTCGGCGGTGTAGATCCAGGCCCGATCGTTCCTGATCCCGATCCGGACCACCTGCTCGGCATTGACGAAACCCTCGAACTCGTCGCCGAGGTCGATGAAGGTGGCCATCCACGATCCCTTCGCTCGCGTGCGCGGTCCCGCACGCCGTCGGACTTCCCCGCATCGACACCGCCGAACCCGCCCGGCGGCGCGCGATGGGAGCAAGCGGCGTGCGCGCGCCGGGCCGGTCTGGTTGACTTCCGAGGTGACCTCGAGTCGCCCGGATCGGGCCGGGGCACGGTGTACCCGCCCACCCGCGACGAGCACCGCCCCGCTGCCGCACCGCGCGTGCTCCGGGCGCCGCTCCGACCCGACTCGAAAGTCCCTCGGAGCCATGGTTTCACAGCGAGGATATCGGGCGCGCACCCCCGCCGGCACATCCGCCGGCCCAGCTTCGGCGGACCGGTGCGACCCCGGCCCGGCCCGCAGACCGGAACGAGGACAGCGATGACGGAGACAGCGGCCCCCAGCGATCAGGTGGAGCTGCGTCAGCTGCTGGCCGGGCTGACCGCGGTGCGCGACGGCGACTTCGGCACCAGGCTGCCCGCCGACGCCGACGGGCTGCTCGGCGAGATCGCGACGGTCTTCAACGGCATGGTCGACCAGCTCTCGCTCTTCACCTCCGAGGTCACCAGGGTGGCGCGCGAGGTCGGCACCGACGGGCGGCTCGGCGGCCAGGCCGAGGTGCCCGAGGTCTCCGGCACCTGGAAGGACCTCACCGACTCGGTGAACGCCATGGCGGGCAACCTCACCGCCCAGGTGCGCAATATCGCCCAGGTGACGACCGCGGTGGCGCGCGGCGACCTGACCCAGAAGATCCGGGTCGACGCGCGCGGGGAGATCCTGGAGCTCAAGGAGACCATCAACACGATGGTCGACCAGCTGTCGTCCTTCGCCGACGAGGTCACCCGCGTCTCCCGCGAGGTCGGCACCGAGGGGCGGCTGGGCGGCCAGGCCGACGTCAAGGGCGTCTCCGGCACCTGGCGGGACCTCACCGACTCGGTGAACTTCATGGCGGGCAACCTGACCGCGCAGGTGCGCTCGATCGCCCAGGTCGCGACCGCGGTCGCCCGCGGCGACCTCACCCAGAACATCACCGTGGACGCGCGCGGCGAGATCCTGGAGCTCAAGAACACCATCAACACCATGGTCGACCAGCTCTCCTCGTTCGCCGACGAGGTGACCAGGGTGGCCCGCGAGGTCGGCACCGAGGGGCGACTGGGCGGGCAGGCCGACGTCAAGGGCGTCTCCGGCACCTGGAAGGACCTCACCGAGTCGGTGAACGTCATGGGCGACAACCTGACCGCCCAGGTGCGCTCCATCGCCCAGGTGACCACGGCCGTCGCCCGCGGCGACCTGACCCAGAAGATCCGGGTCGACGCGCGCGGGGAGATCCTGGAGCTCAAGGAGACCATCAACACGATGGTCGACCAGCTCTCCGCCTTCGCCGACGAGGTCACCCGCGTGGCCCGCGAGGTCGGCACCGAGGGCAACCTGGGCGGCCAGGCGACGGTGCGCGGGGTCTCCGGCACCTGGAAGGACCTCACCGACAACGTCAACGTGATGGCCTCCAACCTGACCAACCAGGTGCGCTCGATCGCCCAGGTCGCCACCGCGGTGGCGCGCGGCGACCTCAGCCAGACCATCACCGTGGAGGCCAAGGGCGAGGTCGCGGCGCTGGCCGGGGTGATCAACACCATGGTCACGACGCTGTCGGCCTTCGCCGACGAGGTGACCCGCGTGGCCCGCGAGGTCGGCACCGAGGGCATGCTCGGCGGGCAGGCCAGGGTGCCGAACGTGGCGGGCACCTGGAAGGACCTCACCGACAACGTCAACTCCATGGCGAACAACCTGACCAACCAGGTGCGCAATATCGCCCAGGTGACGACGGCGGTGGCGCAGGGCGACCTGACCCGCAAGATCGACGTGGACGCGCGCGGCGAGATCCTGGCGCTCAAGACCACCATCAACACCATGGTCGACCAGCTCTCCGCCTTCGCCGCCGAGGTCACGCGCGTGGCGCGCGAGGTGGGGTCGGAGGGCAGGCTCGGCGGGCAGGCCGAGGTCGAGGGCGTCTCCGGCACCTGGAAGCGGCTCACCGAGAACGTGAACGAGCTGGCGGGCAACCTGACCAGGCAGGTGCGCGCCATCGCCGAGGTCACCAGCGCGGTCGCCGAGGGCGACCTGACCCGCTCGATCACCGTCGAGGCCTCCGGCGAGGTCGCCGAGCTCAAGGACAACATCAACTCCATGGTCGGCTCGCTGCGCGAGACCACCACCGCCAACCAGGAGCAGGACTGGCTCAAGAGCAACCTGGCCCGGATCTCCGGGCTCATGCAGGGCCAGCGCGAGCTGGACGTGGTGGCCGAGCTGATCATGGACGAGCTGGCCCCGCTGGTCTCCGCCCAGTTCGGCGCCTTCTACCTGGCCGACGACACCGCCGAGCGGCCGGAGCTGCGGCTGATCAGCTCCTACGGCAGCCCGGAGAACAGCGCGCCGCGGCTGGCGTTCGGGCAGTCGCTGGTCGGGCAGGCGGCGCGCAGCAGGCGCACCATCGCGGTGGACGAGGTGCCCGGCGATTACGTCACCATCTCCTCCGGGCTCGGCCGCACCGCGCCGATGAACCTGCTGGTGCTGCCGATCGGAGTCGAGGACCAGGTGCTCGGCGTGATCGAGCTGGCCTCGCTGCACCGCTTCACCCGCATCCACCGCGACTTCCTGGACCAGCTCATGGAGACGGTCGGGGTGAACGTCAACACCATCATCGCCAATGCCCGCACCGACGAGCTGCTGGTCGAGTCGCAGCGGCTCACCACCGAGCTGCAGGCCCGCTCGGAAGAGCTCCAGGTGCAGCAGGACGAGCTGCAGCGCTCCAATGCCGAGCTGGAGGAGAAGGCCGCGCTGCTGGCCACCCAGAACCGGGACATCGAGGCCAAGAACCTGGAGATCGAGCAGGCCCGCCAGGAGCTGGAGACCAGGGCGCAGCAGCTCTCGCTGGCCTCGAAGTACAAGTCGGAGTTCCTGGCCAATATGAGCCACGAGCTGCGCACCCCGCTGAACAGCCTGCTCATCCTGGCCCAGCTGCTGGCGCAGAACCCGAACCGGAACCTCACACCCAAGCAAGTGGAGTACGCCGGGATCATCCACTCGGCGGGCTCGGACCTGCTGCAGCTCATCAACGACATCCTCGACCTCTCCAAGGTCGAGGCGGGCAAGATGGAGCTGGCGCCCGAGCAGGTGCCGCTGCGCAAGCTGCTCGACTACGTCGAGGCCACCTTCCGGCCGATGACCACGCAGAAGAGCCTCGGCTTCCGGGTCGGCACCGCGCCGGGGCTCCCCGCCGAGCTGCTCACCGACGACTCCCGGCTGCGCCAGGTGCTGCGCAACCTGCTCTCCAACGCGGTCAAGTTCACCGAGACCGGGTCGGTGGAGCTGCGCATCGAACCGGCCGCGGCGAGCGAGCTGCCCGCCGCGGCGCGCAGGCACGGCCCCGCCATCGCCTTCCGGGTGATCGACACCGGCATCGGCATCGCCGAGCACCAGCTGGAGTCGATCTTCGGCGCGTTCCAGCAGGCCGACGGCACCACCAGCCGCAAGTACGGCGGCACCGGGCTCGGGCTCTCGATCAGCCGGGAGATCGCCTACCTGCTCGGCGGGGCGATCACCGCGGAGAGCACGGTCGGGCGGGGCAGCACCTTCACCTTCTACCTGCCGGTGGCGCGCCCCGACTTCCGGGACGCGCCGGTGCGCGAGGACGTGCGCAGCCCGGAGCCGCTGCCGCTGCCCGCGGGGCCGCCGCAGCCGCGCAGGCTGCTCGTGGTCGAGGAGCGGCCGCAGGGGCTGCTCTCGCTGGTCGCGCAGAGCGCGGTCGCCGACCTCGCGGACAGCAACGACCCGCGCGGGCCGGTGCAGGTGGTGACGGCGATCGGGGTGCAGGAGGCGGCCGCGGCCATGGCGGCCGAGGTGTTCCACTGCGTGGTGCTGGAGCTGAACATGCCCGACGACGCCGCGCTGCGGCTGCTGGCCACCATGGACGGGGACAGCGCGGTGCGGACGGTGCCGGTGCTGGCGCACAACAACCGCAGGCTCGGCACCGAGCAGGAGCGGCTGCTGCAGGAGCGCACCGCGCAGCGGCCGCTGGAGCTGCTCTCCAGCCTGGACGAGCTGCGCGAGCGGATCGCGCTGCACATCACCGCCGAGGCGCCGGGCGATGTGCTGCCCCTGGTCCGCGGCGAGGAGAAACCCGCGCCCGCGCCGCAGCGCCCGGACGGGCGGCTGGTCGGGCGGACGGTGCTGATCGTCGACGACGACGCGCGGAACCTGTTCGCGCTCAGCAGCATCCTGGAGCTGCACGGGGTCACCGTGCTGCACGCGGAGAACGGGCGCGAGGGGATCGAGGCGCTGCTCGCGCACCCGGAGACCGACCTGGTGCTGATGGACGTCATGATGCCGGAGATGGACGGCTACACCGCCACCTCCACCATCCGGGAGATGCCGCGGTACGCGGAGCTGCCGATCATCGCGGTCACCGCCAAGGCGATGCTCGGGGACCGGGAGAAGAGCCTGGCCTCCGGGGCCAACGACTACGTCACCAAGCCGGTCGACGCCGACGCGCTGCTCACCTGCATCCAGCACTGGCTGGGGGCGCGGTGACCGAAGCGCGGACCGGCCCCGGCCCGGCCGGGGCCGCACCCGACCCGGTGGGCGACGTGGTCGCGGCGGAGCTCGCGGGCGGGGCGCGGGCGGCGGAGCCGGTGGTGACGCGGCTCGCCGCGACCGTGGAGCGGCTGCGGGCCGAGATCCAGCAGGCGCAGGCCACCGCGGACGGGCGGGCGCTGGTGGAGATGGCGAAGGGCGTGCTGATCGAGCGGCTGCACTGCGGGCCCGCGCAGGCGGCGCGGCAGCTGGACGCGCTGGCCGAGCGCTCGGGGGTGAGCAGCCTGGAGCTCGCGGCCGAGCTGGTCGACCAGGCCGCGCAGGACGGGGTCAGCACGGTCTCCGCGCCGCTGCCGCAGCAGCCCGCCGAGGCGGTCCGGCTGCGCACCGCGGAGAGCGGGCTGCTCGCCGCGGGCGACCCGCAGCGGGTCGCCCGGTCGCTGCTCGAGCACGCGGTCTCCCCGCTCGGCGCCACCGCCGTGGCGATCTGGGCGGTCGGCACCGACTCCTCGCTCGCGCTCGCCGGTTTCGCGGGCATCGACCTGGCCGAGGCCGAGCGCTGGCGCTACGTCCCGCCCGGCGTCGTCACCCCGGCCAGGCAGGCGCTCGCCCAGCGCCGCACCGAGTGGATCACCGACATCGCCCGCTCCGGGCTGCCCTCGATCGGGGCGCGGGAGGGCGGCCGCGCCGCGATCCCCGCGGGCACCGGCGGCAGGCTCATCGGCGTGCTCGAGGTCTGCTGGCCCGCCCCGCTCGACGAGCAGCCCCCGCAGGTGCGGCGCCAGCTGGAGGCGCTGGCCGAGCTGTGCGCGCACACCCTGGAGTCGGATCCGGTCACGGTCGGCGCCTCGGAGCGGCCCGGCGTCGCCGACCTGGTCCGGCTCGCCGACGGGCTCTTCGACCCGGCCATGGTGCTGCTCCCCCACCTTGGCCCGGACGGCGCGCTCAGCGACTTCCGCATCCACCACCTGAACGCCTCCTTCGTCGACCCGGCGGGCCGCCCGCGCGGCCTGGTCGACGGCGCACTGCTCTTCGAGGCGTATCCGATGGCGGCCAGCGAGGGCAGGCTGTTCGAGCACGTCGAGCACGTCTTCGCGACCGGCGAGACCTACCGCGCCGACCGGGTGCAGCTCACCGAGCTGGTGGACCAGGTGCCGCTCACCGTCGCCGCGGCGCTCGGCATCAGCAGGCACGGCGCGGCGGTGCTGGTGGTGTGGCGGGTGGAGGACGAGACCGCCCGGCTGGCCGCGCTGCTGCAGCACGCCCAGCGGCTCGGCCGGGTCGGCGGCTTCGAGGAGAACGCCGCCAGCGGCGCGATCACCTGGAGCAGCGACCTCTTCGCGCTGCACGGCCTCGCCCCCGGCGCCGACCCGGTGCCGCTGGCCCGGCTCCCCGAGCACGTGCACGCCGACGACACCGAGGCGGTCCGGCGGCTGCTGCGCACCCTGCTGCGCTACCGCCGCCCCGGCTCCACCGCCTTCCGGCTGATCCGCCCGAACGGCGACACCAGGCACATCAGGATCATCGCCGAGCCGGTGGTGGACAGCGCCGGCCACCTGCTCGCCGTGCGCGGCGCCTACCAGGACATCTCCGCCCAGCACTGGACCGAGGTGGCGCTCTCGGCCACCCAGGACCGGCTCGCGCACACCGAGCAGCACGCCGCCGAGCAGAGCAGACTGGCCAGGCAGCTGCAGCAGGCGATCATGCCCGCCGCGCAGCCCGCCATCGAGGCGTTCGGGCTGCACATCGCGGTGCGCTACCGCCCCACCGAGCAGGACCACCTGGTCGGCGGCGACTGGTACGACGCGATCGTGCTGCCCTCCAAGCAGATCCTGGTCTCGGTCGGCGACATCACCGGCCACGGCATCAAGGCCGCGACCGGCATGGTGGTGCTGCGCAATGCCCTGCGCGGCCTCGCCGCCACCGGCGCCGGGCCCGGCCAGATGCTCACCTGGCTGAACCTGGTCACCCACCACCTCACCGACGACATCTTCGCCACCGCCGTCTGCGGCCTCTACGACCCGGAGACCAGGGTGCTGCGCTGGGCCCGCGCAGGCCACCTGCCCCCGGTGCTGATCCGCGGCGGCACCGCGGTGAACCTCCCGGAGCTCTCCGGGATGCTGCTCGGCGCCGTCGCCGAGTCGGTGTACGAGGAGGGCGCCGAGCAGCTGGAGGCCGACGACATCCTGCTGCTCTACACCGACGGCCTGATCGAGCGCCGCGACCGCTACCTCGACGAGTGCGTGCAGCGGCTGCTCGACATGAACGCCGACTTCGCGGGCACCCTCGACGAGCGCCTCGACCACCTGCTCGACCACAGCGACGCCAACAGCGACGACGACACCTGCGTGGTCGGGATCCAGGTGGGGCGCGGGGACAGCGTCTAAGCCGCGCGCCGCACCCGCCGGGCGGCCAGCACCATCGGGATCTGCAGCGGCAGCCGGGCCAGCGCGACGGCCTTGAGCGGCTTGGGCAGCTGCTCGTCGCGCACCCAGTCGACCGCCATCTGGATATTGGCCGGGTAGACCGCCACGAACAGCAGCTCGGCCAGCCTGGCACCGACCTTGCGGGTGCTCGGGCGCAACAGCGCACCGGCGATCACCAGCTCGGCGACGCCGGAGCCGAGGGTGTAGGCCCGCGGACTGCCCGGCAGCTGCTTCGGAATCACGGTGTCGAACGGCGCGGGCGCGACGAAGTGCAGCACACCCACCCCGCCGAGCAGCAGCGCGAGCCGCCGCGCCGTCCGGTCCTCGTCGACCTTGCCCACAACCGCCTCCTCGACCGTCCGGAATCACGGATAACTTAGCAGCGTCGGGACGGCCCCGCCCGCAGTGCCGCCTCGCCCGCGGCATGCCGCGCGGGTCAGCGGCCGCCCGCGGCGGCCACCCGCGCCCAGATCGCCGGGTCGGTGCGCGGGCCACCGGGGGTGGCGGCGCCGTAGCGGGCGATCTCGGTGTGCAGGCTCAGCGGGCCGGTCATGGCGGCGCCGCCGGACAGCGCCGCCTCGACCTGCGCGTCGGGGACCAGCCAGCAGATCTCGAACTCGATGCCGTCCGGGTCGCGGCCGTAGAGCGCCTTGGTGGAGGCGTGGTCGGAGGCGCCGGTGAGCGCCCCCGCGGCGCGCAGGCCGCCGTGCAGCGCGGCGAGGTCGGCGAGCGTCTCGACCTCCCAGGCCACGTGGTAGAGCCCCACCGCCCCGGTCGCGGGCGGCTGCGCCACCCTGGACTGGAAGAGCCCGAGGTCGTGGTCGTTGGCCGAGCCCGCGTGCCGCAGGAAGGCCCCGCCGGGGAAGCCGGCGCCGAGCCGCTCGAAGCCGAGCACGCCCTCGTAGAAGTCCAGGCTGCGCTGCAGCTCCGCGACGTACAGCACGACGTGATTGATGCCCCGCAGCCCCATGCCGCCCTCCTCCGCCGCACCGGTCGGGGCGCGGCCTCTCCCCCATGATCCACGGCGCGGCGGGCCTTCGGCGCCTCGTACCCTGAGACCGTGGTGAACCGCGACACTTTCGACCTGGGCGACGTCATGCTGCACGCCCTGACCTGGGGGACGCCGGGCGCGCCGCTCGCGCTCTGCCTGCACGGCTACCCCGACACCGCCTGGACCTGGCGGCACCTCGGCCCGGAGCTGGCCGCGCGCGGCTTCCACGTGGTGGCGCCGTTCAGCCGCGGCTACGCCCCCTCCGACATCCCCGCCGACGGCGACCTCTCCACCGGCGCCAGGGTGGCCGACGCGCTCGCCATCGCCGCCCGGGTGGGCGCGCCGGAGTCGGTGGTGATCGGCCACGACTGGGGCGGCTTCACCGCGACCGCGCTCGCCGCGCTGGACGGCACCCCGTTCCGCGCGGTGGTGAGCCTGGCCGTGCCGCCGATCGCGAGCATGACCCCGCGCCGGGACAACCTGGTCCCGCACCTGGCGCAGACCCTCGCGCAGTCGGTGCACAGCTGGTACATCCTGGCCAACCAGCTCCCGGTGCTGCCCGAGCGGGTCTTCGCCCGGCTCACCGAATTCCTCTGGCGCACCTGGTCGCCCGGGTACGACGCGACCGAGGACCTGGCCCACCTCGCCGCCGCCACCCCGACCCCCGCGCACCGCACCGCCGTCACCGACTACTACCGCTTCCTGCTGCGCCGCCGCGCCCGCAGCCCGCGCAACCGCGAGCTGGACCGCCTGCTGCTCGCCGAGCCGCGGCACCCGCTGCTCGCGCTGCACGGCAGCACCGACGGCTGCCTGCGCCCCGGGCTGTTCCGCGGCCTGGAGCGGCGGCTACCGGCAGGCAGCCGGGTGGTGGAGGTGGAGGGGGCCGGGCACTTCCTGCACCTGGAGCAGCCCGCCCTGGTGAACCGGCTGATCGTCGAGCACCTCGCCGCCCGCTGAGCTCACGGCACCAACGCGCGCAGGATCAGCGCGGTGGCGTGCTCGGCGAGCTCGCCGGTGCTCAGCTCCAGCGTGCCGTCCAGCCACGCCTCCACCAGCTGGCTCAGCCCGCCCGCCACGAAGAGCGCGGCGCGGGCCAGCCACGGCGGGTCGGGTTCGATGCCGAGCTGGGCGGGGGCGTACTCGACCACGATCGCGGCCATGGTGGCGAGCAGGGCGCGGCGCCGCTCGAGCAGCAGCGGCAGCGAGCTGAGCTCGCCCGCGGCGATGTGGTGCACGTGCGGGTCGGTCGCGATCACCTCGAGCAGGGCGTGCAGCGCCGCCCGCAGCCGCTCCTCCGGGCCGCCCGGGCTGGTCAGCCCGACCTGCAGCAGCGTGCCGAGCAGCAAGTCGCGCACCTCGTCGGCGACCGCGACGAGCAGCTCCTCTCGGCTCGCGAAGTGCTCGTAGAAGTAGCGGTCGGTGAGCCCGGCGGCCTTGCACACCCCGCGCACGGTGACCGCGGCGTGCCCGGACTCGCCCCAGATCCGGCGGCCCTCGCGCAGCAGCGCGGTGCGCCGATCCGACCGCCGCTGTGCGGCGCTGACCCCGGCGTACCTGCGCTCCACTTTCTGCCTCACCATTTGACCCTCATCGTAGGCGACCCTAGATTGGACGACGCTCGTCCTCAGATGGTCGGGTGAGAGGAGGGCAGCGGTGCGCGAGACCGAATTGCTGCGATGGGCACACCGTTTCGACATCCTGCGCGGCGAGCTGCGCGCCGGGGGCGGAACCGGCTCGGCCGAGCAGCTGCTGGTCACCCAGCTCGCGGCCTTCCGCGAGTTCATCGACACCCCGCCGTGGGCGCCGCTGCCGCACCTGCCGCCGCCGATCACCGAGCGCGCGGCCGCCGCGGGCGCCGAGCACCTGCTGCTCGCCTGCCACTACCTGCTCGCGCTGCCCGCCGTGGTCGCGGCGGCCGCCGACGCGCCCGCGGCGCGGGCCGCACTGGCCGAGTTGCTCGCCGAGCTGCGGGAGGTGGCCGCGGACTGGGCCCGCGACGGGGTGGACGAGGAGCGGGCTCTCGCCCTCGCCGCCCGGAATCACGCGCTGCACCACGCGGGGCGGGAAGCCCGGCTCACGACGTAGGACGCGTGCCCGCGGGCGGCACCCGGCTTCCCCACGACGCGGCGGCGGGCATGCTCGCCGCCCCGCCGAGTCACGCCCGCGGCACCGCCGCACCGCTCCTGCCGCGTGGCGCGCGCGCCGGGCCACGCCGGGGATCGAGCGTGCTCAGAGGGTGCCGATACCGGCGCGGACGTATCGGTCGAGCTCCGCGGGATCGAGGCCGTCGGGGGCGGTGAGCAGCGCGTTGCGCACGGTGTCCGGGAGCGCCGGGTCGGCGCGGCCCGCGAAGGCCTCGACGACCCCGGCCCAGCCGGGCATCCCGAACCAGTTCCCGCTCACCGCGCCGAAACAGGACTTCACGGCAATGAACCAGGCCATGTCGTGCTCGGCCGGGCCGGTCAGCCCGGCGTAGTAGCGGACCGCGCTCGCGCAGTCGGCGGCCCACTCCGCATAGTGCTCGCCGAGCAGGTCGGCCACGGTCCGGCGGCCCGCGGCGGGGCGCTCCGGGTCGGCGAGGGTGTGCGCGAGCCGCTGCCAGGCCTCCGGGCTGCGGTCGGCGGCGGTGAGGAAGCCGCGCATGATCCGGAAGGCCGCGACATTGGCGGCGAACATCTCGCCGTCGCTGATCCGGTTCAGCCCGTCCCCCGCGTGCGCGTCCTCGATCAGGGTGGTGCGCCAGGCGCCGAGCACCATCGAGTAGGCCGCGGCGGGCAGCTGGTCGGCGCCGCACCGCTCGGCGTGCCGCACCGCGTAGTACTCGCGGCCCTGCTCGACGGTCCAGGTCGCCATGTCCAGGGGGCTGTTCACCGGCCGGTAGATGTCGCCGTACTCGCTGCTGCGCTCGATGGCGACGAAGCCCGCCGAGGCGAGGTGCGCGAGCCGGTCGCGCAGCGTGCCGACCACCCCGGTGTCGATATCGGCCTCGTCGATCTCCCACATCCCCGGGAAGGCCATCCGCGCGATCCGCCGGGCCTGCACCCCGTGCGGGAAGCGGTCGACCACGTCCACGAGCTGCCGGTATTCCACCGGCAGCGCCGCGTAGACGGCGAACTCGGCTGCGCTGCGCATGCGGTCTCCTCCCGACGATCACCGACGGCCCCCGCGCCGGGGGCCGAGCGGCACCGGGCGGCCTGCGGTGGTCAACTGCGCTCGTGCCCGGCGGGTTTCCCCTCGATGCGCAGCCCCACCAGCAAGAACGCTACAACCCGGCCGCGGGTCTCGCATCCGCACGCGGGGCGGCGGCGGTCAGACCCGGTCGGAGCCGTCCGGTTCCCAGTCCGGCATCCAGTCGGGGTCGAGCACCGCCATCCGCTCCGCGCCCGCCTCCGCCATCAGCGCCGCGCGGTGCATGCCGTCGACCCACTGGGCGCCGTTCGCGGAGATCTCGATGGGGCGGGCGAACAGCTCACTCCAGGCGAACAATTCGTTGCCGCGCAGCCCGAGCCGCCGCCCGTGCTCGCGCCACTCCCGGTGCGTCCACCCCTTGGGCCGCGCGCTCACCGCCTCCGCGCTGGCCTCGGCCACCACCCGCCAGTCGATGGCGGCGCCGCCCCGGCGGGCGATGTTGTCCGCGGCGACCCGCGGGGGCAGCGGCGGTGCGTCGGCGACCTTCCACACCACGAAATCCATCGTGTCCTCGCCTCTGCTCACCTGCCATCGCCCCCGGATAGTCCGACGCCCGCCATTGCCGGATTCCACCGTATCGAGGAGTCCCCCGGATACCGAATCACCGGTACGACCGGCCGGGGCGGAGCGGGTGGCGTCGGTCAGGCCCCGACCTGCTCGTGCCGTCCGGCGAAGTCGAGCAGGTGCGGGATCGCCTCGCCCGGATTCGCGAGTTCGTCGTCGTCGAGGACGACGCCCGGCATGGCCCGGCGGTTGAACTCGCGCAGCCGCTCCCGGTCGGGCGCGCCCCGGCGATCAGGATCTCGGCAGGCAGGCCGGGGCGCGGCCGGACGAAGGTCGCGGCGCTGGACCGTCAGGAGGTCCACCGATCGATCATGGCCGCCAGCACCTCCGCGGCGGCGGCGGTGTCGTAGCCGGGGTCGCGCAGCCGTTCGGCGACGATGGCGTCGATGGCGCCGCCGATGGCGATGGCCGCTGTCCTGGAGTCCGTTTCGGCGCCGCCGCGGGCCCGGACGGCGGCATCGAGCAGGGCGGCGAGGGGGCGCCAGCGGGCCTCGGGGGCGTGCTCGGCGTCGGTGTCGGTCATGGCCTCGATGAGCATGCGGGTGTGCCGGGGGTGCTCGCGCAGGTGGCCGATCATGGCGCGGGCGTAGGCCGCGGGCTTCGCGGCCGGGTCGGCGGCGTCGACCGCGGCGCCGACGGCCCGCACGAGCGCGGCGAGCGCGTGGGCGTGGGCGGCTTCGAGCACCGCGTCCCTGGACGGGAAGTGGTAGAGCACCGCCGCCTTGGTGATCCCGGCGCCGTCGGCGAGGCGGCTCAGCGAGGTGCGGGCGTACCCGTGCTCGGCGACCTGCTCGATCGCCACCTCGATGAGCTGGGCGCGCCGCGCCTGTTCGGTGAGCGTCGGCGGCCTGCCGCCCCGGTCCCTTGCCATGCGGCGATTCTACCGTACGGTGGAATTACTTACCGATCGGTTAGGAGAAGCCCGTGACCGACTCCGAGCAACCCGCCCGCCGCCGGTGGCGCCGGGTCCGCGCCATCGCCGTCGTGACCGCCGTCGCGGCGGCGGCCGTCGCCCTGCTGGTGCGCACCCCCGCCCCGATCGGGCACTGGGACGACGCCGCGGGCCACGACCGGTTCCGCGCCGCCTACGACACCGCCTTCGCGGCGCTGCCCACCCCGGCGCGCACGCTCGACATCCGCACCGACCACGGCGTGGTCCGGGTCTACCGCTTCACCGGCGCGCGCCCGGCGGCCCGCCCGTTCGTGCTGCTGCCCGGCCGCGCCTCGGCCACCCCGGTCTGGGCGGACAACCTGCCCGGGCTGCTGGAGCTCGGCGACGTCTACACCGTCGACCTGCTCGGCGAGCCGGGCATGAGCATCCAGGAGCGCCCGATCACCGGCGACGCCGACCACGCCGCCTGGCTGCACCAGACGCTCGCGGCGCTGCCCGAGGAGGCCGTGCACGTGGTCGGCCTCTCGATCGGCGGCTGGACCGCGGTCAACCTCGCCCTGCACGACCCGACGCACGTCGCCACGCTCACCCTCATCGACCCGGTGCACGTCTTCGACGACCTGCCGCTCGGCACGATCGTCCGCTCGCTGCCCGCCGCGCTGCCCTGGTTGCCGAAATCCTGGCGCGACGGCTTCAACTCCTACACCGCAGGCGGAGCGCCGGTCGAGGACGAGCCGACCGCCGCCATGATCGAGGCCGGAATGCGGCACTACCGGCTGGAACTCCCCGCGCCGACCCGGATCGGCGAGGACCGACTGGCCGGGCTGCGGCCGCCGGTGCTGGCGATCATCGCGGGGCGCTCGGTCATGCACGACCCCGCGACCGCCGTCGCGACCGCCCGGCGCGCGCTACCCGGCGCCGCCGTCCGCTGCTACCCGGACGCCTCGCACGCGATCAATGGCGAGCGGCCTGCGGAGATCGCCGCCGACATCGCCGAGTTCACCGGCGCGCACCCGTGATTCAGCGCGCCCAGCCGGGCACGATGAAGATCCCCTCGGCCTCGACGGTGACCCCGTCCGCGTCGCCGAGCGTCGCGGTGACGAAGGTCTTCACCCCCTCGGTGCGCTCGGCCCGCGCGTTGGCGCGCAGCGGCCCGAGCGGGGTGCCACGGCGGTAGCGCAGGGTGAGCGTGCCGGTGGAGGTGGCGCGCACCCCGTCGGAGGCGGCGACGCCCGCGATGTGGTCGAGGACCAGCGCGCAGACGCCGCCGTGCACGTGGCCGGGCGGGCCCTCGTAGGCGGCGCCGAGCACGACGTCGCAGCGGTAGCCGCCGTCCGGGTCCGGCTCGATCTCCAGCGGCGGCGCGATGGCGTTGCGCAGCCCGATCGCCGCATTGCCCCACGGCATCGAATCGCCGCTGCTGTTGTAGCTGATGCCGAAGCTGCCTGGCAGCTGGTCGCGGCGCAGCCGCGCGGTGACCGCGCGGATCTCGGCCTCGGCCGCCCGGATCTCGGCCTCGCCCGCGGTGCTGCGGATGGTGGCGTCGACCAGTTCGCGCACGGCGTCGGCGAGCGGGCCGTACACGGCGGCCCTGCGCTCGATCTCGGTGCTCTCGACGTCCTCGAAGGTGAACACGGTCAGTACTTGAGCGCGCCGCCGTCGACCGGGATCTGCAGCCCGGAGAGCGGCCCCGAGCCGGGCCCGGCCAGCCAGCCGACCACCTCGGCGACGTCCTCGGCGGGCATGAACCCGCTCTGCCCGTCGGTGGCCAGCTTGAGCGGCACCGGCGGGAAGCTGTGCAGGAACGACGGGTGCTTGCCGAAGAGCTCCATCATGGCCTCCGGCTGGATCATCGGGGTGTCCACCGAGTACGGGTGGATCGAGTTGACCCGGATGCCGTACTCCCCCGCCTCCAGCGCCAGCGTGTTGGTCAGCGCGACCAGCCCGTGCTTGGTGGCGGCGTAGTGGCCGTTGCCCGGGGTGGCCTTGAGCCCGGCCGACGAGCTCACGATGATGATCGAGCCGCCGTTGCCCGCCTCGATCATGGCGGGCACCGCCGCCCGCACGGTGCGCCAGGTGCCGGAGAGGTTGACCTCGACGACGCTGTCCCAGTGCTCCTCGCTCAGCTCCCAGAGCCTGCCCCAGCTGAGGATCCCGGCATTGGCGACCAGTACGTCGAGCCTGCCGAAGAGCGCGACCCCGTCGGCGACCAGCTGCTGCTGCGCGGCCAGGTCGCGGACGTCGACGACCCGGCTCAGCACCTTGCGCCCGGTGGCCTCGACCAGCCGCGCGGTCTCGGCCAGGTCGTCGGCGGTGGGGGCCGGGTAGGTGACGGTGGGCGAGATCGGGGCGCAGACGTCGGCGACGACGAGGTCGGCGCCGAGCTCGGCCAGGCGCACGGCGTGCGCGCGCCCCTGTCCGCGGGCGGCGCCCGTCACCAGGGCGACTTTGCCCAGCAGCGGCTCGGTCGGATCACCCATCGCAGGACCTCGATCATCGTCTCGGGCGAGCGGCCGAACGCCACCGCGGTACGTCCCTGAAATTAGACGCACGTCCATCCGGCAGTCAAGACAACTGCCCCGGCGCTGATCAGCCGCGCCGCCGCGGGCGTCCGGCGAGCGCGACGGCGCGGCGCCGGGTGGGGACCGCCGCGCGCCGCGGGGCGCGGCCGGAGACGATGCCGCCGAGCAGGATCATCCGCATCATGCGCTCGGTGGCGTCGGTGATCAGCCGCTCGGCGTCGGCGACGGCCTCGGCCAGCGACATGGGGACCGGGATGATCGAGGCGATGGCGCCGATCCCGACGTCGTGCACCGACGGCGCGCCCTCGCCGAGCGAACCGGCGAGCGCCACCACCGGGGTGCCGTGCAGCCGGGCCCGGCGGGCGATCTCGGCGGGCACCTTGCCGTGCGGGGTCTGCAGGTCGATCGAGCCCTCGGCGGTGATCACCAGGTCGGCGGCGGCGATCCTGCGGTCCAGGTCGAGCCCGGCGAGGCCGGAGTCGAGCAGCGCGTCGAAGCGGGAGCGCAGCAGCGCGCCGAGCCCGGCCGCGAGCCCGGCGCCGAGCCCGCCGGAGGCGCCGGTGACCGGGCCGCCGCGCAGGTCGCCCGCGGCGGCGCCGTCGCGCTCCAGCACCGCCGCCCAGTTCTCCATGGCGGCGGCGAGCTCCTCGACCCGCGCCGGGCTCGCCCCCTTCTGCGGCCCGAAGACCCTGGCGACGCCGCGCGGCCCGCACAGCACATTGCGCGGGTTGCCCGCGACCACGATGGTCGCCGCCCCGATCCGGGGGTGCAGGCCGGAGCGGTCCAGCCGGACCGCGCGGGCAAGCTCGGCGCCGCCGTGGCCGATCTCGGCGCCGTCGGCATCCAGGATGCGGGCGCCGAGCGCCTGCAGCGCGCCTGCGCCGCCGTCGCAGGTGCCGGAGTCGCCGCAGCCGATGAGCACGGTGTGCGCGCCGTCGTCGAGCGCGGCGGCGATCAGCTCGCCGACGCCGAACGTCGTGGTCCGGCCCGGATCGCGGTCGTCCGGCGGGACGTGCGCGAGCCCGGCCGCTGCCGCCATCTCCACCACCGCGACCCCGGCGGCCCGGCCGCCGAGCCGCGCCCAGTGCGCCGCGACCGGCCTGCCCACCGGCCCGGTGACGGTGCGGTGGCGCAGCGTGCCGCCGGTGGCGGCGGCGAGCAGCGCGGCCGTTCCCTCGCCGCCGTCCGCCACCGGGGCGATGTCGACCCGCACACCGGGCAGCGCGCGCCGCACCCCGGCGGCGATCGCCTCCGCCACCGGTGCGGCGCCGAGGCTCTCCTTGAACCCACTGGGAGCGACCAGAACTCGTTGCATGACGGACCTCTCGGAACGGGGGAACACGGTGCTCACCGGGTGAGCGGCAGCCCGAGCGCGGGCCAGACCAGGTAGGCGAAGCCGAGCAGCAGCACCGCGGAGAGCGGCGCCATGGCGGCGGAGTAGCGGAGCAGGTCGGCCGGGCGGTACCCGGGCACCTCCTCGCTCGCGGCGAAGAGCGCGACCGGCTTGGCCGAGGCGGGCAGCGTGTGGCAGAACCCGGCGGCGGCGGTGGAGAGGAAGGCCGCGGCGAGCGGGTCGATCCCCAGCACCGGCGCGGTCGCCACCACCACCGGGATGAGCACCGCCGAGCGCGCCGAGCGGGACTGGATCACCAGGTGCGCGCCGAGCGAGATCAGCAGCACCAGCAGCACGAACACCGTGCCCGCCGCGGCACCGGCGGCCTGCACCGGGCCGAATACCAGCCCGGCCAGCCACGCCGAGGCGCCGCTCTCGGTGAGCGCGATGCCGAGGCAGAGCGTGGCCGCCAGGAAGAGCAGCAGCGGCCACGGGATGGTCTTGGCGGCGGCGGTGAGCGTGGTCGCGCCGATCCAGGGCGCGGTCGCGGCGAGCGCGCCGAGCATGGCGATCACCGCCGGGTCGATGCCGTGCCACGGCTCGGTGCACCAGCCCGCCACCACCACCGCCAGCAGCAGGATCACCCGGCGCTGCGCGCGGGTCAGCGGGCCGGTGACGCCCGCGCTCCCGGTGAAGGCGCCGAGCGGGATCCGCAGCGGCCTGCCCCGCTCGGCGCGGTCGGTGAAGACGGCGAGCGCGATCTCGGCGGCCAGGTGCGACCAGAGCAGCGCGAGCGGCAGCCCGAGCAGCAGCCAGCGGGTGAAGCCGAAGCCGGTGCCGGTCGCGGCCTCGGTGATCTCACTGGTGATCAGGTGCGCGCCCGCGCCGAGCAGCGAGCCGACGGCGGAGAAGAGGATCACCGACGGCATCAGCACCGCCAGGGTGAGCACCAGCCGGGGCCGCTCGCGCAGCACCGCGGCCAGCACCAGGAACACCGGGAGTGCCAGCGCGGCGCGCCCCGAGGTGGCCGGGACGGCGAAGGTGGTGAGCAGCAGCGCCAGCGTCACCAGGTGCACCAGCGTGCGCGGCCCGCGCGCGGCGCCGAGCACCCTGGCCGCCACCCGCGCCGCGAGCCCGGTCGCGGTGACCGCGGCGGCGATCAGGAAGGAGCCGACCAGCAGCCAGATCACCGAGTCGCCGAGCGTGCCGGTGAAGGTGCCGGTGTCGACGGTGCCGGTGAGCACCAGGGTCAGCGCCGCGCCGAGCGCGACCGTGGCATCCGGCACCGTCGCGAAGACCCACATCCAGACCGCGGCGAGGAACACCACCAGCGTGACGGCGCCGTCCCGGCCGAGGTGGCCGAGCACGGAGGCGGTCAGGACGCCGATGGCCAGCAGCAGCGCGACCACGGCCGACCAGGCGGCCGGGCGGGTGAGCCGGGGCGGGGCGGACGGCGGCGCCTGCCTGCCCGGCGGGACGGTGCGGTACTCCGTGAGCGTCACAGCAGCCGGTACCCCATGCCGCGCACGGTCTGCAGCCGCGGCGCGCCGATCTTGCCGCGCAGCGCGCGCACGTACACGTCGACCACGTTGGAGGCCGGGTCGAAGTCGTAGCCCCAGACGTGGCCCAGGATCTGGGCCCGCCCGAGCACGTGCCCCGGGTTCCGCAGGAAGAGCTCGAGCAGCGCGAACTCGCGCGCGGTGAGGTCGACGGTGCGGCCGTCGACGTGCGCGCGGCGCGAGCGCAGGTCCAGCTCCAGGCCGTTGTGCGCGAGGGTGTCGGCGCCGGTCGGTGCGGCGCCGTCGTCCTGCAGCCGGAGCCGCACCCTGGCCAGCAGCTCGGCGAACTGGAAGGGCTTGGTCATGTAGTCGTTGGCGCCGCCCTCCAACCCGGCCACCGTGTCCTGCACGCTGTCCCGCGCGGTGAGCACCACCACCGGGGTGCGGACGCCCTCGCCGCGCAGCTGGCGCAGCACGGTGAAGCCGTCCATGGCGGGCAGCCCGATATCCAGGATCACCATGTCGAAGGCGCCGGTGCGGGCCATGAGCAGCGCGGTCTCGCCGTCGGCGACGTGCTCGGTGGTGTAGCCCGCGGCGCGCAGCCCCTTGCCGACGAACGCGACGATGTGCACGTCGTCCTCGGCGAGCAGAATCCGGCTCATCGCATCTCCCTGCGGTTCTCGTGCGGCGGCTCGACCGGCAGGTCGAGCCCGAAGGTGGCGCCGTCGCCGGGCACGCTGCGCACCCAGGCCGAGCCGTGGTGCGCGTCCGCGATGGCCCGGACGATGGCGAGGCCGAGCCCGGCGCCCGCCCGGTGCTCGTTCGGGGCGCCGCGCCGGAAGCGCTCGAAGATCAGCGGCGCGTCCTCGGGCCGCACCCCCGGCCCCTGGTCGGAGAGGTAGAACGAGATCACCGGCACCCCGTCGGCGTCGGCGAAGCGCGAGCCGAGCTGCACCGTCGTCCCCGGCTCGGTGTGCGCGACGGCGTTCGCCGCGAGCTGCAGCATGGCCTGGGTGACGCGCTGGGCGTCGATCCAGGCCACCCCCTCGGCGACCTCCATGAGGTGCCAGCGACGGTCGCCGAGCGCCTGCACCTTGGACTCGATGTCGAGCACGGTCTGCGCCGCGTCCACCGGACGCTGGACGACGAAGTCCGGCTGGTCCGACTTGGCGAGCATGAGCAGGTCGGAGACGATCCGGCCCATCCGGGAGAGCTCGGAGTCGACCAGCGCCAGTGAGCGGCGGCGCTCGGCCGGGTCGTCCGGCAGCAGCTCCAGGTGGCCGCGCACCACCGTGATCGGGGTGCGCAGCTCGTGGCCCGCGTCGTCGATGAAGCGGCGCTGGGTGGTGTAGGCGTGCTCGAGGCGGTCGAGCATGGCGTTGAAGGTGGCGGCGAGCGCCGCCACGTCGTCGCGGCCCTCGACCGGGACCCGGCCGCTCAGGTCGGTCTCGCCGATCTCGGCGGCCACCTCGCGCACCGTGCGCACCGGCAGCAGGATCCGCCCCGCCACCAGGTAGGCGATGCCAGTGGTGAGGACCAGCCCGGTCAGCGAGACCGCGGCGACGGTGCGCATGGTGCGGTCGACCGCGACGTGGCCGCCGCGGGTGAACGCCGCGATCACGAACGACCCCCTGCCGTCGGCCGAGTCGATGTCGACCCGGCCCCAGCGCAGCTCGCCCGCGGCGGACTCGGTGACCGCCGCGGTGCTGGGGAGCATGGCGAGCCCGGGGAACAGGGTCGGGTCGTTCGCCACCGCCGCGGGCAGGTTGCCGCGCACGACGTCGAGCTGGACGCCGTCGACCACGCCCGCCATCACCTCGCCGTCCACCGGCGACTGGCGCTGCAGGTAGACCTCGAGCAGCCGCCGCACCGAGGTGAACGGCTGCGAGGTCGTCGGGTCGACGCCCTGCGCCGCGAAGGTGCGGAACTCGTCGGCCTCCTGCGCCAGATCTGCGTTCGCCCTGGTGCTGACATCGCGCATGAGCAGGCTGCGCGCGGTCACCAGGACCACGGCCAGCAGGAGCAGCGTGGTCAGCATGATCCAGGCGGTGATCCGCCAGCGGGCCGGGAGCCGGGAGCCGCGGGCCCGCGGCACGGTCGGCTCGGGCGGGTCGGCGGGCCGGACCGCAGGCCCCGCGGCCGGGGTGTGCAGGCTCGGCGGGCCCTGCGGGACAGGCGATGCTGCCGGAGCCGGGGTGTGCCCGGCTGGTTGGCTGTGCGGGACGGGCGATACCGCGGTGGCCGGGGCCGATCCGGCACCCGCGCCGGGCGGGTCGACCGGGGGCCCGGACCGGCGCTGGGCGATCGGGGCCTGGCCGGGCCCGTGCACCCCCGGGTTCGGGGCGGCCGCCCAGGCCCGCGGCAGGGTCGGGCCCGCAGGGTCGAAGGCGGGGACGGTGACCGGGTCGGCCGCGCCCCGGTGCCGATCAGTCATCGTCGTCGTCGAAGTCGTCATCGTCGTCGGACCACACCGGCGGCGGCGGTGCCTGCTGCGGCGCCCGCGGCTGCGGCGCGGGGGCGGGCGGCGGTGCGGGAGCCGCGGGCCTGGCGTCGACCAGGGGCGGCGGGGTCGCGGGGCCCGGCGCGGGGGCGACAGTGCCGCCGTCCGGCGCGGGGCCGGGCGGGGCGGGCGGCGCCGAGGCGCCCGACGAACCGGCGGGCGCGATGGACACCGAGACCGGGTCGCCCTCGACATCGGGCCCCGGCGAGCGGGCGAAGGCGAAGGCGGCGAGCACCACCGCGGTGGCGCCGAGGGTCGCGAGGATGGCGGCGAAGAGGCGTGATCCGGACATACAAGACACTATGGCCGATCCGCATGACCCCTCGATGAGTCGAAGATGAGAAAACCTTCATCCACGACCGCGCAGGTCGGAGCCGCGCGCTCCCGCGACCGGGGCGCAGCGCTACTCCGCGGCGATCTTCTTCGGCGACCGCACCATCGCCGCGGCGACCACCAGCACCAGCGAGAGCACCCCGGCCACCAGGAACGCCGTGTGCACGCCGTCCGCGGTGGCCGCGACCGCCTCGCTCCCCGCGCGCAGCGCCGACTCGGTCCCGCGCGTCATCATCGTGATGAACAGCGCGGTGCCCGCCGCCCCCGCCACCTGCTGGATGGTGCTCACCGTCGCACTGCCGTGCGAGTACAGCTCGGGTGGGAGCGAGCCGAGCGCGGAGGTCATGAGCGGGGTGAGCCCGCAGCTGATACCGATGCTGACGACCACGTGCGCGGCGATCACCATCCCGATCGACGAGTGCTCGTCCAGGGTGGCCAGCACCCAGACGCCCGCGCTGAGCACGATGGTTCCCGGCAGCACCAGCGGCCGCGCGCCCCACTTGTCGAACAGCGCGCCGACCACCGGCGCGAGCAGCCCCATGACCAGCCCGCCGGGCAGCAGCACCAGCCCGGTGGTGAGCACGTCCTGCCCGAGCACGTTCTGCAGGTAGATCGGCAGCACGATGAGTGCGCCGAACAGCGTCAGCATCAGGCTGGCCATCAGCGCGACCGCAAGCCGGAACGGCCCGATCGCGAAGGCGCGCAGGTCGAGCAGCGCCCGCCCGCGGTCGACCAGCTTCAGCTGCCGCACCACGAAGAGCGCGAGCGCGACCGCGCCGACGGTGAGCGAGACCCACGGCGGCACCGGGGTGTGCCCGGAGGCCGCCTCGCCGATGCTGCTCAGCCCGTACACCAGCCCGCCGAAGCCGAGCGCGGCCAGCGGCACCGAGACGTAGTCCAGGTGCGCCTCCCGCGGCTCGGTCACATTGCGCACGAACACCCCGCCGAGGATGAGCACCGCGACCGCGATCGGCAGCACGATCCAGAACATGGCGCGCCAGCTCAGCGACTGCAGGATCAGCCCGGAGACGGTCGGCCCGACCGCGGGCGCCACCGAGATCACGATCGACACCAGCCCCATGGTGCGGCCGCGCGACTCCGCGGGCACCACGTTCAGGATCGTCGTCATGAGCAGCGGGATCATCAGCGCGGTGCCCGCCGCCTGCACCACCCTGGCCACCACCAGCACCTCGAACCCCGGCGCCAGCGCGGCGAGCAGCGTGCCCGCGGTGAACAGCGCCATGGCGACGATGTAGATCGCGCGCATGGTGAAGCGCTGCAGGATGAACCCGGTGGTCGGGATGACGATCGCCATGGTGAGCAGGAAACCGCTGGTCAGCCACTGCGCGGTGGCCGCGGTGATGCCGAGGTCGGCCATCAGGGTCGGCAGCGCGACGCTCAGGATCGTCTCGTTGAGGATCACCACGAAGGCCGCGATCAGCAGCAACCCGATCAGCAGGATCGCGCCCCGCCTGCCCCCGGCTTCGCCGGTGGTGCCACCGCTCGCCGCCACCTCGGTCTGTGTCACGTGCTTCTTCCGATCGCTCGTCGCGCTGGTACCGAGGAAGACTATCAATCTTGTCAGCGACTGCCATGTTGACATCGGATGCCCGTGCGTATTCTGAGCCGGTGAACTCCCAGGCCGCGCCCGATCTGCGCGCCCGCAGGCGGAATGCCACCCGGATCGAGATCCGCGCCGCCGCGCTCACCCTGTTCGAGCGCCAGGGCGCCGACCGCACCACCGTCGACGAGATCGCGGCGGCGGCGGGCATCTCCCAGCGCACCTTCTTCCGCTACTTCGGCACCAAGGAGGAGTGCGTCCTCTTCGACGTGTACGGCTTCGACGACGCGCTCGACCGCCGCCTGCGCACCGCGGACCCGGCCGCGCTGACGCTCGCCGACGTCGAGGCGGTCTTCGCCGGGGTGGTCGCGAGCATCGGTGACGACGAGCAGAGCGAGGTCGCCGCGACCACGCGGCGCATCCAGCGGCTGGTCGCCACCGACGCCGCGCTGAGCCGCGCCGCGGTCGCGCGGCACGCGAGCAGCACCCAGCGCTCCTTGACGCTGCTCGACGAGCGCTGCACCGCGGCGGACCGCGCCCGGCTGCGGATGATCCTCTCGGTCGCGCAGATCGCGCTGCACCTCGCGTTCGAGGAGTGGGTGGAGGCGGAGGCGCCCGGCCGCACCGATGCCGGGCTCACCGCCATCTACCGCACCGTCTGCGCCCGCCTGCGCGCCCTCTGAGCTCAGCGCCCGCGTCGGCACGACCGGCTGCGCCCGCTGAGCTCCGCGCCCGCGCTGATGCGACCCGGCCGCGCCCGGTGAACTGCGCGCCGCGCTAGTGCGACCGGCTCCGGTCCTGGTAGCGGTCGAGCGCCGCCCGCAGGTGGGAGAGGGTGTCCGGGCTCAGCCCGCCGCCCGCCGTCGCGGAGTGCGCGGCCGGTGCGGGCGAGGCGGCGGTGCGGGCGCGCGCCTCCGCCTCGCCGAGCAGCCGGTCGGCTTCCAGGCTGGCGCGGCGGGCACGGTGCCGCTCGTGCGCGTTCAGCGCGGCGCGCCTGCACTGGGCGTCGAGTTCGGCGTGCTGCGCGCGCAGCTCCGTCAGCCGGTCGGGATCGGGCACGGTGGCCAGCTCCCCGATGGCCTCGACGAGATCGGTGTAGCGCTGTTCGAGGCTGGCCATCGTTCTCCCGGGTCGATCCGTTCCCCCAAGCCCGTACAGCGTAAGACAAACCCGGTGCCCGGTACCAGGTTTCAGTGCGGCAGCTGCCCCGCTACCGCGTCTACCAGCGGAGATGCCGCCGCGATGCCGAGCGGCATGGTGATCGGCAGCGGTGCAGCGGTCGGCGGGAGGTGGTTGTCGACCTGGGCGAGCAGGTCGTGCACGGCGAAGGGCTTGGGCAGGTGGCCGTGCGCGCCCGCGGCCATGGCGGCCGCGATCACCCCCTCGTCCCTGGTGGCCGAGACGATCACGATCGGCGCCGCGCAGACCGCGCGCAGCGCCCGGCACACCGCGACGCCGTGCAGGTCGGTGAGCATGAGGTCGAGCAGGATCAGCCCGGGCCGGTGGCGGCGGGCGTGCGCGGCGGCCTGCGCGCCCGCCGCGAGGTGGTCGACGATCAGGCGCTGGCCCGCGAGCACGATGGCGATCATCTCCGCGGTCGCCGGGTCGTCCTCGACCAGCAGCACCCGCGCCGGGTGCGCCCAGTAGTCCCGCAGGCACACCGGGCGCACGCGCCCCGGCGCCGTGGTCGGCCTCGGCTTCTGACCCATCGCGAACTCCCCGGGGACCCCGATCCGGCGGGCACGCGCTCGCCGTGATCACGACTTTCGTGGGCCTCGACCGTAGGCCGCGGGGGTCGGCGCGGCAATACGGGCGGTGCGGCGGAGATCGGGTGGTGCCGATCGAAATCGGCGCGCGGCCAGGCTGTTACCCGTTCGTGGGTCGCCGGCGGCGGTCGAGACCGGGTCGAGACCGCGAGGTCACGAACGCTGTGGTCGAAGCGTGTTTCCCGGCGCCCGGAGACGGTGGTCGACGTCGGCCGAAGAACCGGACCGCGCGAGGCGCTCCCGGCGGGACACGAGCCGACAACTCCGTCGGATACCGTCAGCCCCGGTCTATAGATTGATGCGCATAGCGCAATGTTTACATACTAGACAGCCCTCCGGCGGAGACTGCCGAGACCCGGAGGCCTCGGCAGCTCGGTATCCGAGATCGATGCGATTCGTACCGACGGCACGAGCCGCATCGCCGGCCATGCTACCGCCGTCGCCGCGAAATGCAATCGTCGATCCCCCGAAGCCGTTGCGGCGCATCGGGTTCAGGACCCGCTGCTGCAGCTGCCCGCACTCCCCGAGTCGCCGCCGGTGTCCGGCAGGTCGCTGTCGGCCGCCGACCACTCCCCGGATCGGGAGGTGTCCTTGACCCGCGACGCGCTGTAGGCGATGAACCCGATGACAAGCACCACGGCGAGGAAGAGCGCCGCGATGAGGAGGAGAAAACCCGCCGTCGACATTTGCAGAGCATAAGGCCCGAGGATCAGGCGCTCGCGCGGGCGGCGGCACGGCCCGCTTCGCGCCCGGAGAACAGGCAGCCGCCGAGGAAGGTGCCCTCCAGCGCGCGGTAGCCGTGCACTCCCCCGCCGCCGAACCCGGCCGCCTCCCCCGCCGCGTACAGCCCGGGGATCGGCGCGCCCGCGGAGTCGAGCACCCGGCCCGCGAGGTCGGTCTGCAACCCGCCGAGCGTCTTGCGGGTGAGGATGTTCATCCGGATGGCGATGAGCGGCCCGGCGGCGGGGTCGAGGAGGCGGTGCGGCTCGGTGGTGCGGGCGAGGCTGTCGCCGATGTAGGCGCGGGAGCGGCGCAGCGCGACGATCCCGGGGTCGGTGCTCGCGGGGTTGTCGATCTCGTCGTCGCGGGCGCCGATCTGGGCATGTAGGCGGTCGAGCGCGACGAGGTCGGTGCCCGCGAGCCGGTTCATGCCCGCGACCAGCTCGGGCAGCGTGTCGGCGACGACGAAGTCCGCACCCCGGTCCAGGAAGGCCCGCACCGGCGGCGGGGTGTCGTTGAAGGCGCGCATGGCGAGGTAGCCGATCAGGTCCTTCGCGGTGAGCTCCGGGTTCTGCTCGGAGCCCGAGAGCACGAACTCCTTGTCGACGATCCGCTTGTTCAGCACGAACCAGGAGTAGTCGTGGCCGGTCGCCGCGATCAGCTCCAGCGTGCCGAGCGTGTCGACGCTGGGAATGCCGGGGCTGGGGAAGCGCTGCCCGGTGGCGTCGAACCACATCGATGAGGGCGCGGCGAGCACCCGGATGCCGTGGTCGGGCCAGATCGGCGAGTGATTGGCGATGCCCTCGGTGTAGTGCCACATGCGGTCCCGGTTCACCAGCCGCGCGCCCGCGGCCTCGGTGATGCCGAGCATGCGGCCGTCGACGTGCGCGGGCACCCCCGTGATCAGCCGCGCGGGCGGGGCGCCGAGCCGAGCGGGCCAATTGCGCCGCACCAGATCGTGATTCGCACCGATGCCGCCGGAGGTGACGATCACGATCGGCGCGCGCAGCTCGAACTCGCCGACCTCGGTGCGCGAGCTCGGCGTGCCGCGCGCCGCCGTGCTCGGCTCCAGGAGCGCGCCGCGCACGCCGGAGACCGCGCCGCCGGTGGTGACCAGCTCGTCGACGCGGTGCCGGAAGGCGAAGGTGAGCAGCCGGGCCGGGGCCTGCCGCACCTTGCGCTCGAACGGCTCGACCACCCCGGGCCCGGTGCCGAGGGTGATGTGGAAGCGCGGCACCGAGTTGCCCGGCGTGTCCGGGCCCTCGCCGCGCTCGGCCCAGCCCACGATCGGCACCCAGCGCATGCCCTCCCGGAAGAGCCACGCCTGCTTCTCCTCCGCGGCGAAGTGCAGGTACGCCTCCGCCCAGCGCGCGGCCCAGTGGTCCTCGCCGAGCGGGTCGTCGACCCCGCGGTCGAAGCCCGCGGTGCGGAACCAGTCCGCGCGGGCCAGCTCGAAGGAGTCGCGGATGCCCGCGACCTTCTGCTCCACCGAGCCGACCAGGAAGAGCCCGCCCAGCGACCAGAACGCCTGCCCGCCGAGGCTCGCCTCCGGCTCCTGGTCCAGCAGCAGCACGCGCCTGCCCGCGGCGACGAGTTCGCTGGTCGCCACCAGCCCGGCGAGCCCGGCGCCGACGACGATGGCATCGGCATCGCCGCCGTGCGGCGCGGCCCAGGCCGGAGCCGCGCCCAGCGCGGCGAGTGTGCAGGCAGCGGCGGCGCCGCCGAGCAGGTCGCGGCGGGAGATCCCGAGATCGCCGGAGTGAGAAGGCATCGTCGCACAGTCCTCGGTGGCAGGTTCCGAACGCCGGCAACGGGTCACGCGGCCGGTTACCGGATGGTAGGTACCGGCGCGGCGGGGCGACAACCCCCTGCCGCCGCCCATCTGGACAAGTGACCGAATCCGTCGAACCCACACCGGCCTTGACGCAACCAATGGGTTGCAATAGCCTCTATAGCAATCCAACGGTTGCTATAGAGGAGCACATCATGGCCTTTCCCGATCGCATCGTCCGCACCCTCGACCTCGCGCACCCGCCCGCCGCCGTCTGGGCGGCGATCACCACCGCCGACGGCCTCGGCTCCTGGTTCGGCCACAGCGCCGCCATCGATCTGCGCCCCGGCGGCGCCGCGCAGCTGACCTGGGACGGCGAGCACACCGAGCACCTGCGGGTGGAGCGGGTCGAGGAGCCGAGCGTCTTCGGCTTCACCTGGCACGTGCACGGCCTGCCGGAGGAGGATCCGCGCCGCACCTACGTCGAGTTCACGCTCGAGGAAACCGGCGCCGGTACCAGGCTCACCGTGGTGGAGACCGGCTTCGCGCAGCTCACCGACGACGCGCACAAGGTCGCCTTCGACGGCAATACCGACGGCTGGGGCAAGGAGCTCGCCGAGCTCGCCGGTTACCTCGATGCCGCCTGAGCCCGAGGCCACCGCCGAGCGGGTCTTCGTCGCGCTGGCCGACCCGAGCAGGCGCTCGATCCTGGCCGGGCTCGCCGCGGACGGCCCCGCCACCGCGACCGACCTCGCCGACCGGCTCCCCATCACCAGGCAGGCGATCGCCAAGCACCTCGCGCTGCTCGCCGAGGCGGGGCTGGTGATCGCCGAGCCCGGCGAGCGCCGCCGGGTCCGCTACCGCCTCGACTCCGCCCCGATGCGGGTCGCCCAGCAGTTCCTCGCCGCGCTGGCGCGGGACTGGGACGGCCCGCTCGCCGCCCTCCGTCACCATCTCGACTCCCAGGAAGGAAACACCGGTGAGCACAGCTGATTTCACCGCCACCATCACCGTCGACGCCACCCCCGCGCAGGCCTTCGCCGCGATCAACGACGTCCGCGGCTGGTGGTCCGAGACCATCGTCGGCAGCACCGGGACGGTCGGCGACAGCTACCGCTTCGAGGTGCCCGGCGCGCACCGCTGCACCATGACCACTACCGAGTCGGTCCCCGGCCGGCGGCTGGTCTGGCACGTCACCGACTCGTCCCTGTCCTTCGTGGCGGACACCGCGGAGTGGGAGGACACCGACGTGGTCTTCGACCTCACCGAGCGCGACGGCCGCACCGAGATCCGCTTCACCCACGTCGGCCTGCGCCCGTCCGGAGAGTGCTACGACATCTGCACGAATGCCTGGGGCGCCTACCTCACGACCAGCCTGCACGACCTGATCACGACCGGCACCGGCGATCCGTTCCGGCGCGGGACCACGCTGGAGACCGAGGCGGCGAAGCACGGCAACACCGAGCTCCTCGGGCTCGGCGGCGGCGCGTAATGCGCTGACGCGCAACGCCGCAGCGCCCAGCGTTGCACTCGCGCTGACTCGATTCCTTCCGCCGCGCACCGCCGCCTCCTACCGTCGTCCCTGCTACGTCGCCCGCAGACGGGGGACGCACGACGAGGGGACAGTGCGCCATGACAGATCTCGCCGCACCACCGGTTCAGGAGGCGCAGGCGCCCGGCGTCCTGCCCGAGCAGCTGCTCCGCGAATTCCACGCCAGGGCGCCGGGGTACGACCGGGAGAACCGGTTCTTCACCGAGGATCTCGAGGCGCTGCGCGCGGCCGGGTACCTGCGGGCGGCGATCCCGGTGAGCCACGGCGGGCTGGGGTGGGCGCTGCCGCAGTTCAACCGGGCGCAGCGGGCGCTGGCGTACTGGGCGCCCGCCACCGCGCTCGGCGTGAACATGCACCTGTACTGGACCGGCCCGCTCGCCGACCGGATCGCCGCCGGGGACAGCTCGCTGGACTGGCTGGCGCACGAGGTCGCGGCCGGGAAGGTGATCGCCTCCGGGCACGGTGAGCGCGGCAACGACCTGGCCATCGAGGACTCCACCACCAGCGCGGTGCCGGTGGAGGGCGGCTACCGGGTCACCGGGCACAAGATCTTCACCTCGCTCTCGCCCGCCTGGGACTGGCTCGGCATCCACGCCCGCGACGACAGCGACCCGGAGCGGCCGCGGATCATCCACGCCTTCGTCCCGCGGGAGAGCGCGGGGGTGCGCACGGTGGAGACCTGGGACACGCTCGGCGTGCGGGCGACCGCCAGCCACGACACCGTGCTCACCGACGTGTTCGTGGCCGAGGAGTACGTGGTCGACCGCTACGACAAGGGCGCGAACCCGGGTCCGTTCATCGCCTCGATCCTGCCGTGGGCGATCCCGGCGCTGGTCAACGTCTACCTCGGCATCGCGCGCCGCGCCCTCGACGTGGCGCTGGAGTCGGCGCGGACCAGGAACGTGCTGAGCCTCGGCGACCGCCCGGTGGGCGGGAAGCCGTACGTGCGGTACCACGCGGCCGAGGCCGAGCTGGCGCTGACGGCGGCCACCGCGCACCTCGACCACGTCACCGGGCAGCTGCACCGCGGCGAGGACCTCGGCGACCGGCTGTTGCTCGCGCTCTTCGCGGTCAAGGAGCACGGCACCCGCACCGCGCGCGAGGTCGTGGATCTCGCGCTGGAGATCGGCGGCGGCGGGTCGATCCACCGCCGCAACGAGCTGGAGCGGCTCTACCGGGACGTGCGCGCCGGGAGTTTCCACCCGCCGAGCAGCGACAGCGTCCGCGAATACATCGGCAACTTCCTGCTCGGCGAATGAGGAGAACACGACCATGACACTCGCGCAGAACGACATCAGGGCCGACCGCGAAGCGGGCGCGGCGGAGATCTACCGGCAGGCCGGGATCACCGTCGAGAAGCTCGGCGAGCACATCGGCGCACGGATCGGCGGCGTCCGGCTCGCGGGCGACCTGCCCGCCGAGCGGGTCGAGGCGATCCGGCTGGCCCTGGCGATCAACAAGGTCGTCGTCGTCGACGGCCAGCACCAGCTCGACGACGAGACGCAGTACGAGTTCGCCGCGCTGCTCGGCACGCCGACCGAACCGCACCCGACGCTGACCTCGAAGGGCGCCAGGCTGCTCACCATCGACAACGCGGCCAACAGCTGGCACACCGACGTCACCTTCGTCGACCGCATCCCCAAGGCGTCGATCCTGCGCGCCGTCACCCTGCCCGGGTACGGCGGCGCCACCACCTGGGCCTCCACCGTCGCCGCCTACGAGCAGCTGCCGCCCGCGCTGCGCGCGCTCACCGAGGAGCTGTGGGCGACGCACAGCAACCTCTACGACTACGCCGCCCAGGCCAGTACGCCGGGGCGGAGCACGCCCGCCAACTACCAGGAGTTCACCAGCACCGAGTACGAGACCGTGCATCCGGTCGTGCGGGTGCACCCGGAGACCGGCGAGCGCGCGCTGCTGCTCGGGCACTTCGCCAAGAGCTTCACCGGGCTCGGCACCGCCGAGTTCCACGCGCTCTACCAGCTGCTCCAGGCTCGGATCATTAAGCTGGAGAACACGTTCCGCTGGAACTGGCGGCTCGGCGACGTCGCGATCTGGGACAACAGGGCCACCCAGCACTACGGCATCGCCGACTACGGCGGCCAGGAGCGCAGGCTGCACCGCATCACCCTGGCGGGCGATGTCCCGGTGGACGTCCACGGCACCCCAAGCCGGGTGGTCAAGGGCGACGCCGCGCACTACAGCGCCGTGCACGAGTCGCCGCGCCTGGCGCTCTTCGCCGCCTGACGGGCCTGCGCGGCCTGCTAGGCGGGCGAGTTCCGGGTGAGCGACCCGGATTCGAACGCCGCCCCGCAGGCCGCGCAGTGCAGCTCGGCCACGAACTCGTGCCCGCAGGTGTGGTCGAACCGCACCGGATCGGCGCCGTCCCGCACGTACTCGTGCCCCCACCGCTTCAGCGCGAGCAACACCGGAGCGAGGGCCCGCCCCGCGGCGGTGAGCCGGTAGGCGTAGCGGGCGGGCCGCTCGCTGTACTGCTCGCGGTCGAGCACGCCGTGTTCGGCCAGCTTCCGGAGCCGGGTGGCCGCGATATCGCGCGGCGCCCCGGTATTGCGCACGATCTCGGTGAAGCGCCGCTCGGCGTAGAAGAGTTCGCGGACGATCAGCAGGCTCCAGCGGTCGCCCACGACCTCGAGGGCGTCGGCGATCGTGCAGTCGCGCGGGGTCTTCCCGGTGGGTGCCGCGGGCATGGCCTCATTGTCCACCCGACTGGGTTGCTTTTTCAAACCGACTCCCGCACGCTGAGTGAGTTCGATTTTCCAACTCACCGGGAGGGGTCCGTGCCACCGACGGATGCGCCAACGACCACCGAGACCGCCGACCCGCACGTGCTCGACACGGAGGCGGCCGCCGCGCTGCTCGCCGCCACCCCGTGGCGGCGCTTCGGCGTCTTCGGCGACAGCCTCTCGCTCGGCGTCGGCGACGCCACCCCCGGCTACGCCGACCTCGGCTGGCCCGCCCGGGTCGAGCGCGCGTTGCGCCTGGTCCACACCGACCTGGCGTACCTGAACACGGCGCGGGTCGGCGCCACCACCGCCGAGGCGCTGCGCGAGCAGACCACCAGGATCGAGACCTTCGCCCCCGACCTGCTGCACCTCAACAGCGGCGCCAACGACATCATCCGCCGCACCCCGGACTGGCACCGGATCGAGGACGACCTCGCCGCCATGTACACCTGGGCGGCGGGCACCGGCGCCCAGCTGAGCGTCTTCACCCTCGGCCGAGCCTTCTCCCTCTCCGCCTACCCGGACTTCACCGAGCGCGTCGCCCGCCTCAACGACCTCACCCGCACCCTGGCCGCGGCGCACGGCGCGGTGGTCGCCGACTGCTGGGCGCACCCGCTCAACGATCGCCCCGACCTGCTCAGCGCGGACCGCATCCACTTCGCCACCGCGGGCCAGGCGGTGATCGCGAGCCTGCTCGTGCGGGCGCTGGCTCAGGCGTAGGTGTAGTCGTCGAGCGGGAAGGTCCGGCTGGTCCACCAGGCCTGCAGCCCGGTGGTGGGGCGCAGTGAGCTGAAGTCGCCGTGGTGGTCGAAGTAGTAGCTGCCCGCGGGGGCGCAGTTGCTGATGGCGAGCAGCGAGTTCCGGGCGCGGGCCCGGACGAACTCCAGGAACCTGGCATTGGCCTCGGGACGGACCGCGACCCGCTCGGCGCCGCGGCGCCCGGCCTCGCGCAGCACCCGGATGATGTGGTTGGCCTGGGTCTCGACCATGACGTGGTAGGAGCCGCCGGACCAGGAGTAGGGGCCGAAGAGCGAGAAGGCGTTCGGCAGCTGCGGCAGGCTCACGCCCTCGTAGGACTGCAGCGGCTCGTGCTCGAAGAACTCGGCGAGGTCGAAGCCGTCGGAGGTGCGCACCGGGGAGATCCGGTAGTTGACCGGCTCGTGCGCGAAGTGGAAGCCGGTGGCGAGCACCAGGACGTCGAGCGGGTGCTCGGCGCCGTCGGCGGTGCGGATGCCGGTGGCGGTGACGCGCTCGATGGCATCGGTGACGAGGGTGACGTTGTCCCTGGCGAAGGTGCGGTACCAGGCGTTGGAGACGCTGGGGCGCTTGCAGCCGAAGTCGTAGTCGGGGGTGAGCGCCGCGCGCAGCCCGGCATCGCTGACCTGGGTGCGCAGCAGCGCCCTGCTGGTGGCGGAGAGGCCGCGGGCCAGCGGGGCCACCGAGCGGCCGTAGGCGGCGACCGCGACCAGCAGCGCCTCGACCTGGGCGGTGAAGGCGTAGCGGAGCACGTTCTGCGCGCCGGGCACGCCGGCGAGCGCGCGCTGCACCGGCTCCGGCACCGGGAGGTCGAGCTTGGGCAGCACGTGGATGGCGCGGCGCTGGAATACGCTCAGGTGCGCCGCGTCCTCGACGACGTGCGGCACCAGCTGCACGGCGCTGGCGCCCGTGCCGACCACGCCGACCCGAAGCCCGGTGAGGTCGCGGTCGTGGTCCCAGTGCTGGGATTGCATGACGGTGCCGGTGAAGTCGTCCAGCCCGGGAATGGCGGGGGTGCGGGCGTTCACGAACGGGCCGAGCGCGCTGATGACGTAGCGGCTGGTGAACTCGCCACCGCTCGTGCGCAGGTGCCACACGCGAGCGTCTTCGTCCCAGTGCCGCTCCAGCACCTCGGTGCCGAACTCGATGTGCCGCGCGATGTCGTACTTGCGCACGCAGTGGTCGAGGTAGGCCTTGATCTCCTCGCCCTTGGGAAAGAGCCGGGACCAGTTCGGGTTCTTCTCGAAGGAGTACTGGTAGCTGAACGACGGCACGTCGGCGCCGACGCCGGGGTAGGTGTTGTCCCGCCACACTCCCCCGATGTCGTCGGCCCGTTCGAGCACGGTGAAGTCCTCGATGCCGTTGCGGCGCAGCAGGATCGCCATGCCGATCCCGGCGATGCCCGCGCCGATGATCACGATGGCGCGGTCGGGTGTGGTTCGGGGTTCGGTGGTCATCGGCGCGGGTCCTTCCGGGCGGACAGCAAGCGGTAACGGGCGCTTCAATATGAAGCGCATGTTTCAACTTGTGGCCCGCCCTTGTCAAGGGCCCGTCCCCGTCAGCCCTGCTCGCGCACCGCCCCGAGCACCGCGAAGACCACCGAGACCGCCGTCTCGGCGAGCCGGTCGCGCCCGACCGGGAGCCGCCCGTCGGTCCACTCCAGGTAGAGCGAGACCAGGCTGCCGCCGAGCGCGGCCGCCCCGAGCGCCAGATCCTCGTCGCCCGCCGGGACCACCGCGCCCGCCTCGGCCCCGAGCACCGGGATGAGCAGCCGGAGGAAGGCGGGGGCGCGGTCGGCGCTGTGCGCGCGCAGGGTGTCGTCGGCGAGCGGTTCGCGGAGCAGGATGCGGGCGCGGCCGGGGTCCTCCTCGAAGTACCGCGCGCAGATCTCGAAGATCTCCCTGATGGCGGCGCGCAGCCCGGCGGCGACGGAGACTTCGCGCATGCGCTCGAAGAGCCGCGTCTCCACCCGGTCGTAGACCGCGATCACGAGATCCTCGCGGGTGTCGAAGGTTTCGTAGAAGTAGCGCGGGCTCAGGTTGGTCTGCCGCATGACGGCGCGGGTGGTAACGGCGGCGGCGCCGCCGGTGCCGAGCAGTTCCTCGCCCACGTCCAGCATCTGCTCGCGGCGATCCAGGGAGCGGTCCCGCAGGGTCTGCCCGCGCCACAGCTTCGGAGAGCTCATGCGGCGATCCTCCCATCCCGGGCCGGTATTGACATCAACCGTTTCAAGATGAAACGCTTGCTTCATCTTCTTCGGAGGCCCCAGAGAGGCGACGCCCATGACTCCACCGGCCCGGCACCACTTCGGCGCAGGCGCGCGGCGCAGGCCCAGCCTGCGTTCCCAGCTCGCGACCACCGCGGTGCGCGGGCTGGTGCGCCCGGCGCTGAGCCTGCTGCCCCTCTCGCCGCTGGTACTGCGCGCGACCCCGCTGGTCGACCTCGGGGCCAGGCTGCTCCCGGTGCGCACCGCCGTCCGGGTCGAGCCGGTCGCCGACGGCGCCGTGCGCGGCGCGATCGTGCGCGCCGCGAGGGTGCCGGACGGCTTCGGCGCGGGCGCGCTGCTCTACTTCCACGGCGGCGGCTTCGTCGCGGGCGGGCTGCACACGCACCGGCGCTTCGCCGCCGAGCTCTCCGCGGCCACCGGGCTGCCGGTGCTGCAGGTGCGCTACCGGTACCTGCCCGCCGCGACGGTGCCGGAGTCGGTGCGGGACTGCCTCGCCGGGTACCGCTGGCTGCTGGAGCGCGGCGCGACCCCGGAGTCGGTCGTCTTCGCCGGTGACTCGGTCGGCGGCTTCCTCTCGCTGAGCACCGCCATCGCCGCCGCCGCCGCGCAGTTGCCCGCCCCGGCCGCGGTGGTCGCGCTCAGCCCCTGGCTCGACCTGGACCTGACCACCAAGCTCGCGCACCGCAATGCCGCCACCGAGGCGTACCTGCCGACCGCGGCCTTCCCGCGCATCGCCGAGCTGGGCTGCACCAGGGACGGCCGGGTCGACCTGACGCTCTCCCCCGTCGACGGCGCGCTGGCCGGGCTGCCGCCGACCCTGCTCGCCGCCTGCGACGACGAGTTCCTGCGGCTGGACTCCGAGGTCATGGCCGCCCGGCTCACCGCGGCGGGAGTGCCCTGCGAGCTGCACCTCTGGTACGGCCAGATCCACGCCTTCCCGGTGGTCTTCCCCTACCTGCCGGAGAGCCGCGCGCTCACCGCCGAGATCGCGCGCTTCGCCCGCGCGCACATCCGCCCCGCGGCCGCGACCGCCGCGGCCTGACGCACTCCCCGAAAGGAATCCCGTGACCTTCCCGAGCGCGATCGCCCGAGAGACCGGCGATCACCCCGCGGCGCTGCTCGACGAGCTCCGCGAACTGACCGCGACCGCCCCCGCCAGGGCCCGCCTCGCCTGCTGGGACCACGTGCTCGCGGCAAGCGCCGCCGACGACCGCGCACTGCTCGACGCGCTCTTCGCCGCGGGCACCGCGCCGGAGCTGCACGGCGACTACGAGGGCATCGTGGTCGGCAAGCTCTTCGGCATCCCGGCGCTGGCGCTGCTCAACCCGGTGGTGGCGATCGAGCCCGGCTGGGTCGGCAAGAGCTTCGACGCCGCCACCGGCACCGGCGCCAACCGCCTGAACCGGCTCGCCTACCTCGCGCTGCGCGCGGCGGTCCCCGGGTACCGGGGCTGGGTGCGCACCGGCTCGGTGTACCGCGGCTTCCGCTTCACGCACCGGGTCGAGAAGGCGATCCTGGCCCCGCACAACCAGGTCGTCGCGGTCACCTACACCGACCCGGCGCTCGGCAACCCCGGCAGCCGGGTGGTGCCGATGGAGCGGGTGCGGGACGAGATCGTCGAGCTGGTGCCCGGCGTGTACCTCGGCCGGGCGCAGATGATCTCGACCGCCGGCGTGGTCCGCGCGATCGGCTACTTCGCCATGCGCGCGCCGCGGCCGGAGGTGCGGCGATGACCCGGCTGGACGGCGTGACGGCCTGCGTCACCGGTGGGGCGCGCGGTATCGGCAGGGCCACCGCGCTGGCGCTCGCCACCCGTGGCGCCCGGGTCTGGATCGGCGACATCGACGCGACCGCGGCCGAGGCGACGGCCGCCGAGATCGGCGGGCACGCGGCCCCGCTGGACGTCACCGACCCGGAGAGCTTCGCCGCCTTCCTGGCCGCCGCGACGGCGAGCGGGCCGGTGGAGATCCTGGTCAACAACGCGGGCATCATGCGGCTCGCCCCCTTCCTCGAGCTCGACCTCCCCGGGCACCACCGGGAGCTGGCGATCAATGTCGGCGGGGTGGTGAACGGGATGAGCCTGGCGCTGCCGGACATGGTGGCGCGCGGGCGCGGCCACATCGTGAACGTCGCGTCGATGGCGGCCAAGGTGACCACGCCCGGCGCGGCGGTCTACTGCGCCTCCAAGTTCGCCGTCGCCGCGCTCTCCCGCGCGGTCCGCGCCGAGCTGGACGGCACCGGGGTCACCGTCACCACCGTCATGCCCGCCGCCGTGCACACCGAACTCACCTCCGGGGTGAACCTGGCGCTGCAGCCGACGCTGCAACCCGGCGAGGTGGGCGAGGCCATCGCCGACACCGTGCGGCACCGGCGCGCCGAGGTGACCATCCCGCGCTGGCTGGCACCGATGGGCACGGTCGAGCAGGGCGTCCCGGAGGCGGCGCTGCGCGCGGTCAAGCGCCGCTTCGTCGGCCGCGACCCCGGGCAGTACGACGCCAAGCGGCGCCGCGCCTACCTGGACCGCATCGACGGCTGAGCCGCGCGGCCGATCGAATCCCGAACGGAGAGAACATGTCCGAGCAGTACCGCGGTCGCGTCGCCGTCGTCACCGGCGCCGCGTCCGGGATGGGCCGCAGCATGGCGGCCGAACTCGCGCGCCGGGGAGCGCGGCTCGCGCTCTGCGACGTCGACGCCGACGGCCTGGCCGAGACCGCGAACGGGTGCCGCGCGCTCGGCGCCGAGGTCGAGACCGGCGTCGTCGACGTCGCCGAGTACGAGCAGGTGCTGCGGTTCGCCGAGGCGGTGGTCGCGCGGTTCGGCGCGGTGCACGACCTGTTCAACAACGCCGGGGTCGGCTTCGCCGGGACCGTGTCGAACAGCGATGTCAAGGACCTCGCCCGGGTCATGGACATCGACTACTGGGGCGTCGTGCACGGGACGAAGGCGTTCCTGCCGCACCTGATCGCCTCCGGCGCCGGGCGGATCGCGAACACCTCCAGCATCTTCGGGCTGTTCGCCGCGCCCACACAGAGCGCCTACAACGCCGCCAAGTTCGCGGTGCGCGGCTTCACCGAATCGCTGCGGCTGGAGATGCTGCTCGCCGGGCAGCCGGTGACCGTGTCCTGCGTGCACCCCGGCGGCGTCCGCACCCCGATCGCGACCAGGGCGACCGGCACCGATCCGGGTGAGCTGGCGCACCTGGCCCAGCTCTTCGACCGGATGGCCCGCACCGACCCCGACCGGGCGGCGCGGACCATCCTCGACGCAACCGCCCGCGGCCGGGCCAGGATCCTGGTCGGGGCCGATGCCCACGCCACCGACCTGCTGGTTCGGGTGCTCGGCTCGGCGTATCAGCGCCCGCTGGCCCGGCTCGCCGCCCGGCTGCTCGGGTCGAGCGGGGGCTGACGCTCGGTGAGCGCGGCCGCCAGCTCGGCGCGGTCGTCGAAGTGCCTGGTCGCGGCGGCGTAGCGCTGGACGGTGTCGGCGCCGCGGCCCGCGAGCAGCAGCAGGTCGCCGGGGCGGGCCGCGGCGACCGCGTGCCGGATGGCGGCGCCGCGGTCGGCGATCTCCACGGCCTCGCCGCCGGTGGCGCCCGCGAGCACCTGGCGGCGCAGCTCGGCGGCGGGTTCGTGCTCGGGGCTCTCGTCGGTGACCACCACGAGGTCTGCGCGGTGCGCCGCGGTCCGGCCGAGCACCGCGCGCTTGCCGGGATCGCGGTCGCCGGTCGCGCCGATCACCACGATGAGTCTGCCCGCGGTGGCGGTCCTGGCCCAGGCCAGCACCGCGCGCTGGCCGTCCTCGTTGTGCGCGTAGTCGACGAAGGCCAGGAAGTCCTGCCCGACGTCGACCCGCTCGAGCCGCCCCGGCACCACCCCGAGTTCGGCCATGCCCGCCGCGGCGAGCTCGGGGTCGAACCCGGCGCCCGCCAGCACCGCCAGCGCGGTCAGGGCATTGCGCGCCTGGTGGGTGCCGAGCAGCCGCAGCCGCACCGGGAAGGAGCCGTCGGGGCCGTGCGCGCGGAAGCTCGTCCCGGTCAGCCCGGCGCGGATGTCGGTGGCCCACCAGTCCGCCGCGACGCCGGGCGTGGTGCTGCAGGTGACGGTCGGCAGCAGCGCCCGCCGGGCCAGCCGCAGCCCCCAGGCGTCGTCGACGGCGACCACCGCGCGCTCGCTGCGCGCCGGGTCGAAGAGCGCGGCCTTGGCCGCGAAGTAGCTCTCCATCGAGCCGTGGTGGTCCAGGTGGTCGCGGGCCAGCCCGGTGAAGGCGGCGCAGGCGAAGTGCGTGCCGTCCACCCGGTGCTCGGTGAGGCCGTGCGACGACACCTCGAGCACCGCGGCGCGGGCGCCGTCGGCCCGGCAGCGGGCCAGGTGCCTGGCGATCACGTCGGCCTCGGGGGTGGTACGGCTCGCGGGTTCGGAGCGAGCGGGGGTCCTGGCGACGATCCCGCCGAGCAGCCCGCGCGGGACCCCGGCGCCCGCGAGTCCGGCGTCGAGCAGGTAGGTGGTCGAGGTCTTGCCGTTGGTGCCGGTCACCCCGAAGACCGGCAGGTGCCGCGAGGGGTCGCCGTGCAGCAGCGCGGCCAGCGGGCCGAGCGCGGGGCGCGGGGCGGCGACGACCAGGGTCGGGATGGCACGCGCGGGCCGGTCGCTGACCACCGCCACCGCGCCGCGCAGCAGCGCCTGCTCCGCGAAGTCGAGGCCGTGGTGGCGCTGTCCGGGCAGCGCGAACCAGAGCATGCCCGGCTCGACCGCCCGCGAGTCGGCGGTGACGTCGGTGACGACCTCGGCCCCGGTCCCCGGCGGGAGCGGGCAGCGCAGACGACGGGCGATCTCGGCGAGCGTGAGGGGCACCGGGCATTCCTTCCGACCGCGAGAGCCCGGCGGGCCCTCGCCAGAGGTGGTTCGGCACGGAATGCCCCGCGGAGCGGTGGCTACGCCTCCCGATCGCGCCCGGGGGGACGTCGGCAATCATCGAGTAGCCGAATCCGGGTGACCACACCTCCCTGGGCGGTCCGCACGGCGGCAAGTTAGGCTAATGGTCATTAGCCCGCACCCGGCCGAGGGGCGGGCGAGACCCGACGGGAGCGTCATGACCGTGGAGCTGTCGTATTCGGACGAGGTCACCGGCCTCGTCGCCCGCACCGAGGCCTTCGTGCGGGAGGTGGTGCTCCCGGTCGAGGACGCGAACGGCGGGGACATCGCCGTCGCGGGCTCCGACAAGATCCGGGTCGAGCTGCAGGGCGAGGCAAAGAGCCGCGGCATCTTCGCCCCGCACGCGCCGGTCGAGTACGGCGGGCTCGGGCTGGACATGAGCGACCGCGCCCCGGTCTTCGAGGCCGCGGGCTACTCGCTCTTCGGCCCGCTCGCGGTGAACATCGCCGCGCCGGACGAGGGCAACCTGCACCTGCTCGCGCACGTCGCCAGCCAGGGGCAGAAGGAGCAGTTCCTGGCGCCGCTGGCGCACGGCGACCAGCGCTCCGCCTTCGCCATGACCGAGCCCGCGCCGGGGGCGGGCTCCGACCCCTCCGCGCTCACCACCCGCGCGGAGAAGGCGCCCGGCGGCTGGAAGATCAACGGCCACAAGTGGTTCATCACCGGCGCGGACGGCGCCGGGTTCTTCATCGTCATGGCCCGCACCTCCGGCGCGCCCGGCGACCGCGGCGGCGCCACCATGTTCCTCACCCCGGCCGACGCGCCGGGGCTGCGGGTGGACCGGCACATCGGCACGCTGGACAAGTCCATGATCGGCGGGCACTGCGAGGTCTTCTTCGACGATCTCTTCGTCCCCGACGAGGCGGTGCTCGGCGCCGTCGACGAGGGCTTCGCCTACGCCCAGGTGCGGCTCGGCCCGGCCCGCATGACGCACGTCATGCGCTGGCTCGGCGCCGCGCGCCGCGCGCACGACATCGCCGTCGCGCACGTGGCGCGGCGCCGCGGCTTCGGCTCGGCGCTCGGCGATCTCGGCATGGTGCAGCAGCTGGTCGCCGACAACGAGATCGATATCGCCGCCACCCGGGCCCTGCTGGTCCGCGCCTGCTGGGAGCTGGACCAGGGCGACGCCGCCGCGAACGCGACGGCCATCGCCAAGACCTTCGGCGCCGAGGCCATCGGCCGGATCGTGGACCGCTCGGTGCAGATGTGCGGCGGGCTCGGCGTCTCCGACGACCTGCCGCTGGCCCGGCTCTCCCGCGAGGTCCGGCCGTTCCGGGTCTACGACGGGCCGTCCGAGGTGCACCGCTGGGCGCTGGCCAAGCGCGTCGTCGGCGCCGCCAAGCGGGCCGCGCGGGAGCAGGCGCAGTGACCGCCACCGTGCACGAGGGGCTGGACCTGGCCGCGCTGCACCGGTTCCTCACCGAGCGGGACGTGGCGATCGAGGGCGAGCTGCGGGCCGAGCTCATCTCCGGCGGCAAGTCCAACCTGACCTTCCTGGTGGCCGACGACCGCACCCGCTGGGTGCTGCGCCGCCCGCCCACCGCCGGGCTCACCCCGTCGGCGCACGACATGGCCCGCGAGTACCGGGTCTGCGCCGCGCTGCGGGGCAGCGGCGTCCCGGTGGCGCCGACCGTCGCGCTCTGCACCGACGAGCAGGTCATGGGCGCGCAGTTCGCGGTCACCGGGTTCGTCGAGGGGCGGGTCGTACGCACCGCCGACGACCTGGACGCCTTCTCCGACGCCGAGATCACCGCCTGCACCGACGAGCTGATCCGGGTGCTGGCGGCGCTGCACGAGGTCGAGCCGGGCGAGGTCGGGCTGGCCGGCTTCGGGCGCCCGGAGGGGTACCTGACCAGGCAGGTCGCGCTCTGGGCGCGACAGTGGGAGCGGGTGCGGACGCGCGAGCTGCCGGACCTGCACCGGCTGCACGACCGGCTCGCCGCCGCGATCCCCGCGCACTCGGCCGTCTCGATCGTGCACGGCGACTACCGCATCGACAACACCATCCTGGCCGCGCCGGGGCGGGTCGCGGCGGTGGTGGACTGGGAGCTCTCCACGCTCGGCGACCCGCTCGCCGACCTGGCCCAGATGTGCACCTACCGGCACTCCGCGCTCGACGCCATCATCGGCGAGACCGCGGCGTGGACCAGCGCCAGGCTGCCCGGCGCCGACGCGATCGCGCAGCGGTACGCCGAGCGCACCGGGCGCGACCTCGGCGACTGGGGCTTCTACCTGGGGCTGGCGCACCTCAAGCTGGCGGTGATCGCCGAGGGGATCACGCACCGGCACCGGGCCGGGGCCACCGAGGGCGACGGGTTCGAGCACGCGCACCGGGCGGTCGAGCCGCTGGTCGCGGCCGGGCTGGCGGCGCTGGGCGAGTAGGTGCTCACCCCTCTCCGTCGATGATCCGCTGGACCAGCGCGCCGTAGCGCCGGATCAGCGTCTCGTCGTCGATGGCGGCGGGGTCGAGCAGCTCGAGGTGCCGGAGCGCGGCGGCGAGCCCGAGCAGCTGCGCCATGACGAGCTGGGCGCGCAGCCGGTCCGGCGCGATGTCGCCGATCCGCTCCGCCACGGCGTCCAGGTAGCGGGCGCGGACGTCGGCGCGGGTGCGCGCCGGGTCGTCGGATTCCCGGATGAGCACCGGCGCCATCGCCCACGGCTCCGGCTCGTCGGCGCGGCGCCGCTCCACCAGCCGCCGCACCATGAGGAAGCCGGGCGGCTCGCCCGCGGGCGGCACCGGCTCCTCCAGCGCGGCGGCGGAGGGGTCGGCGGCGGCGAAGAGCTCGGCCTTGCTGCCGGTCAGCTTCATGACCAGGGCGGGCGAGCAGCCCGCCGCGGCGGCGACGTCCTTGATGGTGGTCGCGGTGTAGCCGCGCCGCGCGAAGAGCTCGCGCGCGGCCGCGACCACGGCGTCCCGGGAGGATCGGTCGCTCACCGGGCCGCCTGCAGCGCGTGCTCCAGCTCGAAGTCGACCGCGGTGGGCCGAGTCAGCACGGCGACGTGCCTGGTGGCGGTGCGCCGGTCGGCGGCGAGCACGGTCACCAGGTAGCGCCCGCTCGCCGGCTGCGCCAGCTCGTAGCCCCCGTCGCCGTCGGTGACCGTGGCGGCCACATACTCCCCGCTGGCCTTGACCAGGCTGACCACCGCACCCGCGCACGGCTCCCCCGCCGCGGTGACCCTGCCGTGCAGGCTGAGCCGCCGGGTCAGCACGACGCTCGGCGGCCCCGAGTCCGCGGCCAACTCCATGACCTGCGATTCCGGCGCCCACCCGTCGGCGCCGGTGATCACCAGGTACGGCCCCGGCGCGGGCAGCACCACGGTGAACTCGCCCGCGTTGTCGGCCCGCCCCCAGTCCGCGGGCTCGCCGGTGGTGCGCAGCACCGTGACGACCGCGTGCCGGATCGGCTCGCCGCCGCTGCCGCGCACCGTCCCGGTGACCACCAGCTCGTCCGGGAGCTGTTCGTCGTCGGGCACCGGGTCGGCGGGCGGCTCCACCCGCGGGATGAAGAACGCGACCGCCGTCGCCACCGCGGCCGCGACCGCCGCCATGACGAAGACCAGCTGGAAGGCGGCGAGCGCGGGCAGCCGCTCCCCGCCCACCTGGACCGTGACCGTGGTGAGCAGCGCGGAGATGAGCGCGCTGGAGATCGCGGTGCCGACCGAGCGCAGCAGCGTGTTCAGCCCGTTCGCCGACGCGGTCTCGGTGATCGGCACCGACCCCATGATCAGCATGGGCATGGCCGCGTAGGCGATGGCGGTGCCGACCACCACGAACATGGCGCCGCCGATGATCAGCGGCACCGAGCCGTTGAGCAGCGCGCGCCCCACGTAGGCGACCGCGAGCAGCCCCGTGCCGATCATGAGCGTGTACTTGGCCCCGATCCGCCCGATCATCCGCGCCGAGACCGGCGCGAACACCACCATCATGAGCCCCGCGGGCATCATGCACAGCCCCGCCGCCAGCACCGAGAGCCCGAAGCCGTACCCGGTGCTCGCGGGCATGGTCAGCTCCTGGGTGGTGGCCAGCATGTTCGCGTACATGGAGATGCCGCAGAGCAGCGCCGCGACATTGGTGAGCAGCACCGGGCGGCGCGCGGAGGTGCGCAGGTCGACCATGGGCAGGCTGACCCGCAGCTCGAACGGGAACCAGACGGCGAAGCCGAGCACCGCGACCGCCGCGGCGCCGAGCGTGTACCCGCTGGTCCAGCCCCACGCGCCGCCCTTGGAGATCACCAGCAGCAGCGCCACCAGCGCGATCGAGAGCAGCACCGCGCCGCCGACGTCGAACCGGCCGCGCGTGCGGACCGCGGATTCCGGCACCACGGCGAGCACCGCACCGAAGAGCAGCGCCGCCGCGCCCGCGGAGAGCCAGAAGATCGCTTCCCAGCCCAGGTGCTCGTAGAGCACGCCGGGCAGCGGCAGCCCCAGCGCCCCTCCGATCCCGAGCGTCGCGCTCATCAGCGCCGTCGCGCCCGCGACCTTGCCGCGCGGCAGCTCGTCGCGCAGCATGGCGATGCCGATCGGCACCAGCGCCGAGGCCAGCCCCTGCAGTCCGCGCCCGACCAGCACCGCGAGAAAGGTCCCGCCGAGCGCCGCGAGCAGCGACCCGGCCACGATGGTGGCCAGTGAGACCAGCATCATGAGCCGCTTGCCGAACATGTCCGCGAGCCGGGACAGGATCGGCGTCGCCACCGCGGCGCTGAGCAGCGTGATCGTCACCAGCCACGAGGCGCTGGGGTAGTCGACCCCGAGGATCTCCGGGAATTTGCCGAGCAGCGGCACCACCAGGGTGTGCTGCAGCGCCACCACGATCCCGGAGAGGCAGAGCACCGCGGTGAGCAGCCGATTCGGCGGCGCTTTCGCCGGACTGTGCACGGAGGCTCCTTACCGAGACGAACGAACGTTCCCCCTGAGGTGAACACACGTTCACCGCCGAGCGCAACCGGAATGCGGCGTGCGACCATCGAGCGATGACACCGGCACCGACATCGACCGCCCTCTCGGTGGCGGAGCTCGCCGACACCGCGCTCGGCTCCTCGGTCAGCACGCTCGATTCCGACGGGGTGCCGTCGACTCCGCTGCTGGTGGTCGAGCTGGACGGGACATCGTGGGACGCACCGGCGGTCGAGGCCGCGACCGCCGTGCTCGCCCACCCGGCGAGCCCGGTCGCGATCGGCGTCGCCACCCGGCGCCCACCGCCCGCGGCCGATCCGCTGCTGGCCGCGCTCACCTGCACCCTCGCGCCGGAGGAGTGGTCGCCGCTGGTGGTGGCCGAGCCGGGCAGCCTGCCGCTGATCGCCGACGCCGTGGAGCGGGCACCGCTGGCCGCGCTCGCCATGACCGGGCTGCTGCGGCTCACCGCGGCCGCGTCGGTGGCGGAGGCGCTGGTCGCGGAGTCGCTGGCCTACTCCGTGCTGCTCGCCGGTGACGAGTTCGCCGCCTGGCGGGCCGCCCGCCCGGTGCGGGCCGTGCCGGAGCCCGCCGCGCCCCCGGTGCTGGCCGAGCGCACCGGGAACCGGCTCGACCTCACGCTGAACCGCCCCGAGCGGCGCAATGCCTTCGCCCGCGGGGTCCGCGACGCCCTGTTGGAGGCGCTCGACATCGCCGCGCTCGATCCCGGCATCACCGAGGTGCACCTGCACGGCGCCGGGCCGGATTTCTGCAGCGGTGGCGACCTGGACGAGTTCGGCACCGCCACGCACGCCCCCACCTCGCACGCGGTCCGGCTGCAGCGCAGTGCCGGGTACGCGCTGCACCGGCTGGCTCGGCGGCCGGGCACCACCGTGCACGCCCACCTGCACGGGTCGTGCATCGGGGCGGGGGTCGAGGTTCCGGCCTTCGCGAACCGCGTGCACGTGGCCGCCGATACCCGGTTGCGGTTGCCGGAGTTGTCCATGGGGTTGGTGCCGGGGGCGGGCGGGACGGTCGGGGTGGTGCATCGGATCGGGCGGTGGCGGGCGGCGTGGATGGTGTTGACCGGGGCCGCCGTCGACGCCGAGACCGCGGTGCGCTGGGGGCTCGCCGACGAGTTGCGGGATTCGAGGTAGGCGCGAGCATGCCGGATACCGCCGCCGCCGAGCCCAGCGGACAGGGCGCGGGCAGGCCGGATGCCGCCGGGTGCGGCGGGCAGGAGGCCAACGTGCCGGATACCACCGCCGAGCCCAGTGGACCCGTTCGGGCGCGAGGAGCGAGAACTGGCACCGCTCCCGGCTCGGCGGGGGCAGGATCGGCGCCTGCCGCGTGGGCGCGCTCGGGCGCGATGGCGCTGACCGGCTACCCGGGCGGGCCGCCCGCGGTCACGCCCGGTTCGCCCGCGCTCGTCGTCGAGCGGGCGCTGGCGCGGGTGGCCGCCGCCGCGGCCGCCCGCACCGGCCACGCACCCGCGCTGCCTGGCGTCTCCGTGCTCGGCGAGCGCGCCGCGTTCACCGGCTTCACCCGCAACGCCCCCTGGTCGTGCGGCGGCCGCTTCCGCGCGCTACCCGCCCGCGACGGGTACGTCGGCCTGTCGCTGGCCCGCCCCGACGACATCGCGCTCGTCCCCGCGCTGGTCGAGACCGACGACTGCGCGGATCCCTGGGCCGCGCTCGCCGCGTGGGCGCGGGAACTACCGGCCCGCGCCGCCGACGAGCGCATCGCCCTGCTCGGGCTGCCCGGCGGTGCGCTGGACTCCCCCTCCGCGCGGGAACCGGTGCGCCGCGGCACCGGCGGCCGCCGAGCCCGCCGCACCGAACGGCCCCGCGTGATCGATTTCAGCGCGCTGTGGGCGGGCCCGCTCTGCACCCACCTGCTGACCCGCACCGGCGCCGAGGTGATCAAGGTCGAGAGCCGCACCCGCCCCGACGGCGCCCGCACCGGGCCTACCGGGTTCTACGACCTCATGCACCACGGGCAGTACAGCGTCACCGTCGATTTCGACGACCCCGCCGGCCGAGAGAACCTGGCCCGGCTGGTGGCGGGCGCCGACCTGGTGGTGGAGGCGTCCCGCCCGCGCGCGCTGCGCAGGCTCGGCCTCGACGCCGAGGCGCTGGTCGCTTCCGGGGTCTCGTGGCTGTCGATCACCGCGCGCGGGCGCGGGTCCGACCGGGTCGGGTTCGGCGACGACATCGCCGCCTGCGCCGGGCTGCACGGTACTGCCGACGGTACCCCGATCCCCGGCGGCGACGCGCTCGCCGACCCGCTCACCGGCGCCGTCGCCGCCGCCGAGGCGGCCGAGGCGCTGCTCGACGAGCGGGCCCGGCTCATCGATATCTCCATGCACGACCTCGCGGCCGCGGCCGCCGCCGGACCGGTCCCCGCCCACACCGTGTTTCCGCGCGACGGCCGATGGTGGGTCGAGTGCGAGGCAGGCACGTTCCCGGTCCGCGAACCCGCGCCGCGCGCAGCGGCGGGCTCGGCTCCGCCGCCGGGCGCGCACGCGCTGGAGACGTTCCTGTGAGCTGGCTGATCCGCGATGTCTCGCTGGCCGACGGAACCACCGGCGTCGACGTGCGCCTCGCCGATGCCGCAGCTCCCGAAACCGGACCGGCCCCGCACGCCGGCGTGATCACCGGAGCAGGGCCGGACCCGCTCGCCGGTGTGGTCACCGGAGCAAGGCCACGCCCGCAAGACGGCGTGGTCACCGGAGCAGAGCCGACTCCGCGCGACCGAGTGACCGCCGGAGCAGGGCCGGGTCCGCGCGGCGGGGTGATCGCCGAAGTGGGGCCGGGCCTGCGCGCCGACGGTGAGACCGAGGTCGACGGTCACGGCGCCGTGCTCCTGCCCGGCCTGCACGACCACCACATCCACCTGCACAGCACGGCGGCCTCCCGCGAATCCGTCGACTGCACAACAGGTCTCGACGCTCTGCGCGGAACGGACGCACCCCGCGTCCGTGCCGTCGGAGCAGGCGTGTCGGTCGACCGCCACACCCTGGACCGGCTCGTCCCCGACCGCCCCGTCCGCGTCCAGCACCGCTCCGGCGCCCTCTGGATGCTCAACACCGCCGCACTGGCCGAGCTCGCCCCCCTCCCCCACCTACCCGGCATCGAGCGTGACGCCTCCGGCGAACCCACCGGCCGGCTGTGGCGCCTGGACGACCTCCTGCGCGGAACTTGGCCTCGCCGAGGCGATCTCACCGCGCTGGGCCGCGAACTCACCGCGTTCGGCATCACCGGCGTCACCGACGCCACCCCGGGCCTCGCCGACGCCCCGGCCCTACCCCAGCGGGTCACCCTGCTCGGCGAGCGCAAACTGCTCCTGCACGACCACGACCTCCCCTTCTACGACGAACTCCGCGATCGAATTGCGACCCTGCACCACCGCGGCCTCCCGGTGGCCGTCCACTGCGTCACCCGGGTCTCGCTGCTCCTGACCCTGGCCGCACTGGACGAGGTCGGAATCCTGCCCGGTGACCGGATCGAGCACGGCGCCGTCATCCCCGACCCCGCCGCCCTCCGCGGCCTCACCGTCGTCACCCAACCCGCGTTCGCGGTCGCCAACCGCGAGCGCTACCGCGCCGAGGTCGACCCCGACGACCTGCCTTTCCTCTACCCCTACGCGAGGCTGCTCGCCGCGGGGGTACCGGTCCTGCCGAGCAGCGACGCCCCCTACGGCCCGCTCGACCCGTGGGAGATCATGCGCGCCGCGGCCACCCGCGAACTCGGCGCGGGCGAACGCGTCCCGGTCCGGACTGTGCTCGACGGCTTCCTGCGCGACGCCGAACTCCGCCCCCGCTCCATCACCCCCGGCGCCCCCGCCGACCTCGTCCTCCTCGCGGCGCCCCTCGACACGGCGCTCGATGCCCCGGACGGGGCCCTGGTCAGGCACGTCTGGATCGATGGCGAGCAGCTTCGCTGATCCCGACACGGGCAGCCAGGGGCCGCGCACCCGCCCGCCGCGGCCATCACCCCGCGGCGACCGACGGCGGCCACAGCGGCGACGGGGTGGCGCCGAGGGGATACCAGCCCGGCAAGCGCCCGGCGCCGGCATTCTTCGCCATCCGCTCCGAGAACTCGGCCGACACCTTCCCCGCCTTCAGCAACCGGATGTACAGGTCCGCGACGTGCCCGAAGTCGAAGAAGTCGCGCTGCCACGCCCACTTCCCGTCCCCGGCATAGCCGAACCACGACCCGCCGAGCCCGTACACCTCGTGCTCGACCCCGTCAAGGTCGGTGGCGACCTGCTTCCAGAAGCCGAGCACCTCGCCCTGCTCATCATCGACGAGCACCCGCTGGTACGGGTAGCGCCAACCGAGCAGCCCGGCCATCTCCTGGCCGAAGGCGATCTCCCGGATCTCGTCGATCCCGACGCACATGACGTCGTCGGTAGGGCCGATGTTCCAGCCGTAACTGCCGTCGGCGACGAAGAAGTCGGCCAGTGGCCGCCAGTCGCCGGTGCGCTCGGCCTCGATATTGGCCGCGAGCCAGCGGTCGACGACTTCCTGGAGTTCGGCGCGGGGGAAGCGGGGCATGGGTGTCCTTTCAGGAGCGCGTGGCGCGCAGTCGTTTCCGGTCGGCGAGCAGATCCTCGAGGGTCTGCCGGACCGGGCGGAAGGTGAGGCCGAGGTCGCGCTCGGCGGCGGAGTTGTCGGCGGGCGGCGAGTCGACGAGGTAGCGAACGCCGGCGGCGCCGAGCTTGCGCAGGCTCGGCGGGAGCCGGTCGCGGAACCGGTCGGCGAGCGTGCCCGCGGCGACCAGCGCGGCATCGGGAAGGCGGTGGTGGCGCACCCGGCGGCCACTGACCGTGCTCAGCTCGGCAGCGAGTTCGGCACCGGTGACGTGGTGCCCGGCGATCACGTAGCGCCGCGGGCCGCGACCCGGCTCGAGCAGCAGGGCATGCGCCTGCGCGACATCGCGCACGTCGGCAACGGAGAACGCCGCGCCCCGGCCGGGGATCCCGGACCGCAGGAAGGCGCCGACGGCGTCGCCGGATTCGCCGAACCGCCCGGCGACGGCAGGGCCGAGCACACTGCTCGGGTAGGTGATCACGACGGGCGCCCCATCGCGCTGCAGCCCGCGCGCGTACCGCTCGACCCGCGCCTTGGCCACCCCGTAGGCGTCGGCGCCACCGCCGGGCGGCAGGTCGGGGTGCAGCAGCGGGCAGCGCGGACGCCACAGCGCCACCGCGCTCGACACCGACACCACGGGGTCGAGCCCGGCCGCCACCGCCTGGCCGAGCACGTTCTCCGCGCCGACCACGGTGGCGCGGATCGTCCGGTCGGCGGCGGCGGGGTCGAGCGCCACCACCGCCGCCGCGTGGATGACGGCATCGCAGCCAGTCAGCGCCGCGCGCACCGATTCCGCGTCGGTCATGTCCCCGCGGACGATGTCGCTGCCGTCGAAGCCGAGTTCGGCCGCCACCGCGACGGCCCGCGCCGGGTCACGCGCGAGCAGCCGCACCTGGTGCCCGTGATGGTCCACGGCCTCGGCGGTCCACGCGCCGACGAAACCGGTCGCGCCGGTGATCAGGACCCGCATGCTCAGCCGCGCAGCAGCAGGGCGGCGACCGCGGTCAGCCGCTCGGCCAGGTCGGTGTAGGAGCCGTACTCCATGCCCGCCTGGATCATGGCGCCGCTGACGGCGATGCTCAGCGCGTCCAGGATCTCCGGCGTGCCGGAGGATCCGGCGGCGCGGCGCAACCGGCCGGTCAGCGCCGTGCCGATGCAAGTGCGCAGCCGCGCCACGTCCGGGTCGCGGCTCAGCACCGCGGCGGAGGCGGCGACGCTCAGCTCCGGCTCCTCCGACATGAGCTGCCCGAGCTCCGTGAAGACGCCGGTCAGCCGGGCCAGCGGCGCCGCGCCCTCGACCGGCTGCTCGCACCACCGCTGGACCCGGCGCCAGTACAGCTCGGTGACCAGGTGCTGCTTGGCCGAGAAGTAGCCGTAGACGGTGGCGTGCGTCAGCCCGGAGCGCCGCGCGACCTCCCGCATGGAGAGCTGGTCGTACCCCTGCTCGCGCAGCACCGCCAACCCCGCGTCGAGCACCCGATCCGCGGTATCGACCGAGCGACCGCCCAGCGAGCGGCGTCCGATTCCCGTTTCGACCATGGTCCAGACACTAGGCTATACACGTGTAAACCGGAAGGGCTCAGGACGACTCCCGCTCCTCCAGCCCGACCGCGTCGTCCAGCTCGCGGTGGTGCCTGCGCAGCTCGGGGTAGTCGACGCTGAGCTCGTCCATGAGGTCGCCGAGCGCGTCCGCGATGGCATTGAGCTTGTGCTGCACCGCGTCGTCGGAGCGGCTCTGGGTGTTCTGCAGCAGCGCCACCAGCAGGAAGGTGATGATCGTCGTGGCCGTGTTGATCACCAGCTGCCAGGTGTCGACGTCGCCGAGCACCAGGATGCTCGGCGCCCACACCAGCACCAGCACCACGCAGCAGACGAAGAACGCCGCCTTGGACACCGCCGCGCTCGCCGCGGTGGCGAAGCGGTCGAACACCGAGAGCCGCATCGAGATCTGCGACGGCATCGTCGAGCCGATCTCCTTCGTCGAGCCGTTCATCCTCGATCTCCCTTCCTCGGCGCCACCCCTCGTGACCTGGTACTACCCCGTCCCGAGCACAGCAGACCCGCCGGACGCGCCCGGCTCCGCGAGAATGGCGGGATGTCGATCAGGACGCTGTCGTCGAAGGTGATCTACAAGAACCCGTGGCTGTCGCTGCGCGAGGATCGGATCGAGCGCGAGGACGGGTCTTCGGGGATCTACTCGGTGATCGACAAGCCGGACTTCGCGCTCGTCGTCCCGATGGAGAACGACGGGTTCCACCTGGTCGAGCAGTACCGGTATCCGCTGCGGGCCCGGTCGTGGGAGTTTCCCGCGGGCGGTTTCCCGGCAGGCGTCTCCGGCACGCCGGAGCAGCTGGCCGCGGCCGAACTCGTCGAGGAGACCGGATTCACCGCGGGCCGGTGGGAACGGCTCGGCCGTGTCCACTCGGCCAACTCCATGACCGGCGAGGGGGCGGAGGTGTTCCTGGCGACGGAGCTGGTGCCGGGCGAGCCGCGCCGGGAGCAGACCGAGCAGGACATGCGGCAGCGGTGGTTCTCCCGGCGGGAGGTGGAGGGGATGATCCGCGCCGGGGTCATCACCGACGGCCCCTCACTGGCGGCCTACCTCCTGCTCCAGCTCCGCACCTGAGCCGTCGCAGTGCTCGGGTGGCAGCGCTACGAGGCCCCCGGGGCGAGCGGGGGGTGGTCGAGGACGCGGGGCTTGTACTCGACCAACTGGATGCCGCGGTCGAAGGTGCGGTGCTCGATCATCTCGAGGGCGACGTCCGGATAGCCGTCGTAGATCCGTTCCGCGCCGGTGGCACCGGTGATGACCGGGAACATCACGACCCGGAACCGGTCGACGAGCCCGGCGCGCAGCAGGGAGCGGCACAGGCTCAGGCTGCCGATCGTGCTGAGCAGCCCGAAACCGCTCGATTTGAGGGCGCGGACCGCCGCGACGGCGTCGTCCCGGACGAGTGTGGCGTTGGCCCACGTGAGGGGCTCCTCGAGCGTGGCGGAGAACACCACCTTGGTCGCCCGGGTGAGTTCGTCGACGGACGCCTCCTCCTCCGGCCGGAACTCGTCCTGGCCGTCGGGGACCCGGCCCGCGGCGAACCCCGACATCAGGCGGTAGGTGTTCGCCCCCATCAGGTAGGTGACCTCCGGCTGTTCACCGAGCCAGGCGAGGTACTCCGGCCCCTCGAGGCCCCAGAACCCGGGCCATCCTTCGCCCGAGGCGTATCCGTCGAGGGAGGTGATGAAGTCGACGAGAAGCTCCGCCATGGCAGTCTCCTTTGCTAGAGGTGTCATGTGCTCCGACCGCTCGGGAACCGCGAATTCATCGGCCGAGTTCAGAACAGCCCGAGTTGGGTCGAGATCCCCGGCGAGCGAACCGGTCCCGGCACCACGTGCCGCCCGACCAGCACCCCCAGATCGGCGAGGAAGAGCTCCGGCTCCCCGTTCACCGTCACCGACGCCACGGACCCGACCATCGCCACCACGGTCAAACAGTGCTCCCCCGACGTCAGGGCGTGCGGGTAGGCATCGCTCGCCCCGGCGACCCCGGCGTGCTCCGCGGGCGGCTCCCACGGCTCGAGCGGCAGCACCGCCGAGGCGCCCTCCAGGACCTCGCGCGCCTCCTGCACCGCCCACCCGTGCGCCCGCTCGATCTCGGCGGCGGGCCGCGGCCGCGCCAGCGCCGTCAGCTTCGCGCTGCGCCGCTTGCTCTGCACGATGTCGAGCGCACCGGAGACCAGGTCTTCGTACTCCCGCGCGGTGACCCCGGAGTCGGCCCAGGCCAGGTAGGTGGCGCGGACGGCGCCCTGCTCGTCGAGCCGGGTCCGCTTTCGTGCGTGCACCGCGGTGCCGACCTTGCTGGAGCCGTCGGCGAAGGTGGCGATGTACACCCAGTGCGGGCGGGCGACGTACTCGCGCAACCCGTCCGGGACGTACCCGCCGCGGTGCACGTGGTGGATGAAGCGGAACTCGTCGGCCGCGGCGCACTCGGCGCACTGCCGCCCGGTCACCGCGCGCCGCGCGCCGGGGCAGTCCTGCCCTGTGACCTCGCCGGAGGCCGCGAAGACCGCGCGCCCGAGGCAGAACGGGCCGGTGTCGGGGACGGTGAACGCCAGGGTCGTGCCGATCAGCGGGACGGCGGCGCGGGTCGCCGAACCCACCTCGGCGAGGTCGAGGTGCGGGCTGCCCCCGCCCCACGACACCGAACGCACCAGAAACCGCTCACCGTCCCGCCAGTCGGCGCGCATCGATCCCCCCGGGCCACGAGACTCGTCCACAACTCTTCCAACCTACCGGCATCCGCCGAACGGCAACCACGGTGCGGCCCTTCGAGATCAGCGCCCCAGGTAGGCCGCGAGCCCGCCCAACTCCTCGCTGGCGATGAACACCGACCGCACGTTGAGCAGCGCCTCCTCGGCGTGCGCGGGACACCCCCACGCCGAATCACCCCACGAATCCGCGACCTTGATCTCCGCCGCCGCCGCGCACCCCTCCGGTCCGCCGAGCTGGCACCGCTCCGGGTGCGGCGCCGCCACCTGCGCGGCGGCGGCGGAGCGCAGCCGCGCCGCGAGCCCGGCCGCCGCCTCGGCCCGCTGTTCGGCGTCGGCGCGCAGCTCGTGCTCGGCGCGCAGCGCGCGGGCCAGCTCCGCGCGCGCGGCCTCGGCGCGCGCCTCGGCCTCGGCCTTGGCCTGCTCGATGCGGTGCCGTTCGATGGCGAGCGCGGCGGTGCGGGCGAAGATCCGGGCGAGCGCGAGGTCGCTGTCCTGCGGGACGCGCGGGCGCGGGTGGTACATGGCGAAGGTGCCGAGCAGGCCGCCGTCCCTGGCCAGGATCGGTGTCGACCAGCAGGCGGCGAGCCCGGCGCGCTGCGCGAGCGCGCGGAAGTCGTCCCAGAAGGGGTCGGTGGCGATGTCGGTGACGATCACCGGCTGCCGCCGGTGCGCCGCGGTGCCGCAGGAGCCGACGCCGTCGCCGGTGGCGATGCCGTCGATGGCCGCGTTGTAGAAGTCGGGCAGGCTGGGGGCGGCGCCGTGGCGCAGGTGGGCGCCGTCCGGGTCGGCGAGCAGCACCGAGACCAGCACCGGCTCGGGGACCAGGCCCTCGATCGAGCGCGCCATGCCGTCCAGCACCTCGGTGAGCGGCGCCTGCCTGGCGATGTGCTCGACCAGCAGCCGCTGCTCGGCGAGGAGCCGCTGAGCGTGCTTGATCTGGGTGGTCTCGACGCCGATCACCTGGAGTCCGCCCGCGCGGGGTTCGACGGTGATGTCGAAGAACGCCTCCCGCGCGGCCGCCCCCGACCCGAGCACGACCCGCAGGTCCCGGACGGTGGCGGCCACGCCGGTGCGGTACACCCGGTCGAGCACCGGGAGGACGTCACCGCCGATGCCGCCGGGCAGCAGGGCGGCGAGCGGGCGCCCGACACCGTCCGGCGCGCGGTCGATGGCGGCGAAGAAGGCCGGGTTGGCGGCCTCGAGCACGTGCTCCGCGCCCGCGAGCGTCGCGGCGACGGCCACCGACTGCCCGAAGAGTTCGCGCAGGTCGTGCTCGGATGTCACTGTCATTCGTGCCTCGCCTCGAGCGTGGGTGGAGTCGCCGGGAGCGGCGCGCCCCGGCCCGGCCGGGCTTTCGAGGTCGGGACAGTAGACCAGACCCGGCCCCCGGAGCGCCATCCGGCGGTCAGGCCGGGGGCAGCACGGCGGCGGGGACGACGATGCTGGGCGCGGGCTGCCCGGGCGCGGGCGCGGGCATGGTGTCGATCACCCGGACCACGAGGTCGTAGACGGCGGTGGCGAGTTCGGGGTCGTCGGCGGAGATGCCGCCGTGCGCGTTGTGGTCCAGCGCGACGAGGTAGTCGACCATCTGCTCGCCGGTCAGGTCGATGCGGACCATGCCGTCCGGCTCGGGGACGAGGGTGACCGGCTCCTCGACGCCGGGTTCGCCGAGCCGGGTGTCGGTGCGCTGCCAGACCTGCTCGGGCATGTGCAGTTCGAAGACCGGGACGGCGGCCGCGCGGTCCTCCCGGCCGAGCTGCTCGGGCGGCGATTCGGCGCATCCGGCGAGCAGCGCCAACCCCAGCGTGGCCACCAGCAGCCGTGCCCTCGACAATCCCGCGACCATCTGCGCCGTCCCCTGTCCCGATGAACTGTGCCCCCGCATTTCCACCGCCGCGGCGGCGTAAACGTCACCACCGCGAGCACGTGTTATGTTCTAAGAGCATCAAATGTGACCGGCATCACCGACACCTTCGCGGAGCCGCCATGAGCGCACCGGAACAGTTCGACCAGCTCGCCGCCCGCGTGGCCGGTATCGCGCCGGTGTCGCGCACCCCGCTGGACTCCCCCTACGAGATCTCCGGCGAGCTGTTCGCCGCGCTGCGGCACGTGCTGCACGACGTCGGCGGCCAGCCCGACCTCCCGGCCCCCTACCTGGAGAAGACCGAGGAGGAGTGGGAGATGAACACCTACGTCACCTGCGAGTGCCTGGGCTGGCGCGGCGTGTGGAACTCCGAGGAGCGCCGCCGCGCCGAGAACGACCTCGGCGCCACGCTCTACTTCGGCCTGCCCTACTACGCCCGCTGGGCCCTGGTCGCCGCCAAGACCCTGGTGGTCAAGGGGTACGTCACCCCGGACGAGCTGAGCGCCAAGCTCGACGAGGTCCGCGCCCGGCGGGTGCAGCGGTGACCGGCCGCCGCTTCGCCGTCGGCGACCGGGTCACCGTGCGCGAGGCCACCACCCTGTTCCACACCCGCACCCAGCTCTACACCCGCGGCCGCACCGGCACCGTCGTGGAGCACCGCCCGGAGTGGGTGATCCCCGAGGACGAGGCGTGGGGCCGCGACGACGGCCGCACCGAGCCGTTCTACGTGGTCCGCTTCCGCCAGCACGACCTCTGGCCCGGCTACACCGGCTTCCCCGCCGACACCCTGCAGACCGAGATCTCCGAACACTGGCTGACCCCCGCACAGGAGGACGACACGCAGTGAGCCACGACCACGACCACGACCACGCGCCCATCGAGACCGCGGGCGAGATCAGCGAATTCGAGGTGCTGGAGACCGCGATCCGCGAACTCGCCATCGAGAAGGGGCTGTTCTCCCGCGAGGACCACCGCCGCTTCGCCGAGTGGGCCGAGACGGTCGGCCCGCACGGCGGCTCGAAGCTGGTGGCGAAGGCATGGACCGACCCGGAGTTCAAGGCGCGGCTGCTCGCCGACGGCACCGAGACCTGCAGGGAGGTCGGGATCGACTGGCGCGACCCCACCGGCTCCGGCACGCCGAGCGACTACACGTTCTTCTACGTCCTGGAGAACACCCCCGAGGTGCACAACGTCATCGTCTGCACGCTCTGCTCCTGCTACCCGCGCCCGGTGCTCGGCATGTCCCCGGACTGGTACCGAACGCCGAACTACCGCAGGCGGCTGGTGCGCAGGCCGCGCGAGGTGCTCGCCGAATTCGGGCTGCACTTCCCGGCCGAGGTGGACGTCCGGGTGCACGACTCCAACCAGAAGTCGCGGTTCATGGTCATGCCCATGCGCCCGGCGGGCACCGAGGGCTGGACCGAGGAGCAGCTGGCTGCCATCGTCACCCGCGACACCATGATCGGGGTCGCGCTGCCCCAGGTCGGGTGGACCGCGCAGAAGCCGCCGAGCCAGGCCGAGGACGCCATGCACGGGGAGGCCCGCGCATGACCGCGCCCTATGCCGTCCTGCTCGATACCCTGCCGTCGGGCACCGAGCGCGAACGTTCACTGCCCGACCTGGACCGCAGGCCCGATCCGTGGGAGTCGAGCATGCAGGCCACCTGCGAGTGCCTCTCCTGGCGCGGCACGCTGGACAACCTGGAGCGCAGGCACGCCGAGGACGCGCTCGGCGAGACCGTCTACCGCGACTTCCCGGTCCGCACCCGCTCGGCGGTGGTCACCGCGCACACGCTGCTGGAGCGCGGCCTCATCGCCCCGGACGAGCTGGCAGCGCGGATGGCGGCGGTGCGCGAGCGGCTGCACCGGGAGTAGCGCGGGCGGGCTGTGGTTGATTGGGGGGATGTATCGCCCCATCGAACGTCCGGTCCGCACCAACGGTGTGACGCTGCGGGTCACCGAGGCCGGTGACCGCGGCGCACCCGTCGTGCTCCTGGCGCACGGCTTCCCGGAACTCGCGTACTCCTGGCGGCACCAGATCCCCGTGCTCGCCGCGGCGGGGTATCACGTGCTCGCCCCCGACCAGCGCGGTTACGGGGGTTCGGACCGCCCCGAGGCCGTCGAGGATTACGACATCGCCTGCCTCACCGGGGATCTCGCCGGGCTGCTCGACGACGTCGGGGCCGAGCGGGCCGTGGTCGTCGGGCACGACTGGGGCGCCACCGTCACCGCCGGGTTCGCGCAGCTGCACCCGGAGCGGACCAGCGCCGTCGCGGTGCTGAGCGTGCCGCCGACGCCGCGCCCGCCCGCGCCGCCCATGCGGATCCTGGCCAGGCGGTTCGGCGAGAACTTCTACTACATGCTGTATTTCCAGGAGGTCGGCCCCGCCGACGCCGAGCTCGACGCCGACCCGGCCACCGCGCTCCGCCGCCTGCTCAGCGGGTTGCGCGCGGGTGCCGACCCGAAGGCGCAGGAGGCCATGCTCCGGCTGGTGGCGCCGGGCCCGGAGGGGTTCGTGGCGCGGCTGCCCGAGCCCGACACCGACCCGGACTGGATCGACGCCGACGAACTCGCGCACTACGTCGCCGAGTTCACCCGCACCGGGTTCACCGGCGGGCTGAACTGGTACCGCAATATCGACCGCAACTGGGAGCTGCTCGCCGACGCCCCCGCCATCGACGTGCCCGCGCTCTTCCTCGCGGGCACCGACGACTTCACCCTGCTCACCACGCCGCGGCACCGCATGGGCGAGATCCTGACCGGGCCGCACCGCGAGGTCATGATCCCCGGCGCCGGGCACTGGGTGCAGCAGGAACGCCCGGCGGAGGTCAATGCCGAGCTGCTCGCCTTCCTGCGCGAGCCCGCCGCCGCGGCCGCCGCCCGTTCAGTGCAGTAGCTCGCGGGCGAGCGCCGCGCTCCACCACCGCTGCTTGTCGAAAGCGGCGTCGATCGCGCCGTTCGATGCCGACGGCACCAGCCGCACGGCACTGCTCGGGCCGGCCGGGCGGGCTGGGTCGCGGGGGTGGTCGTGCTGTTCGGGTGGTAGCGATCACCCGAGATCGGCGAGGGCGGCGTCGATCGCGGCAACGGCTTCGGCGGGCTCGAGGTCGCCGGTGACGACCCGGGCGGTGAGGCCGTCGGCGAGCGCGACCAAGCGCCGTGCGGCCGAGCCTGCTTCGATGCCGGGCGCGGCGGCGGCGATCAGCTCGGCCGCGCTCCGCTCCTGCCCGCGCTTGGCGGCGCGGAGCAGCGCGGCGAGTTCGGGGTCGGCGACGCTCGCGGCGATGTAGGCGTACCAGACGCCGACCCCGCGCCGGGAGCCCGGCGTCGCGGGCACCGAGTGCGCGATCAGGCGGCGCAGCTCGGCGCGCGGGTCGGCGGGCGGCTCGGCGAAGCGGAGCGCCGAGCCGTCGATCATGGTGGCCGCGCTCGCGCGCACGAGGTTGTCCTTCGAGCCGAAGTAGTGCTGCACCAGCCCCACCGAGACGCCCGCGGCGGCCGCGACGTGCCGGAAGGAGAGCGCCGCGATCCCCCGGTCGGCGATGACCGACCAGACCGCGGCCAGGATGACGGCGCGTTTCTCGGGTTCGGGCGGCATACCCCTCCTCGGTCGTCGGCAATACGATCATATTGCTCCAATACGATCGTATTGGTAGCCTTTTCGACGAGAGCACGCCGAAGGGGAGACCATGGTGCAGCTGGGGCGGTTCCGTTCACCGGAGGGCGAGCGCGCGTACGAGCGGGCGTACCGGCGAGCGCTGGCCGAGGGGCCGGAGCCGAGCGGCATCCACGATGTCCCCACCTCCTACGGGACCGTCCGCACCTACACCTGGCACGACGGCACCGCCGACCCGGTCGTCCTGCTCCCCGGGCGCAGCTCCGGCGCACCCATGTGGTCCGCGCACCTCCCCGCGCTGGACCGGCCCCTCGTCGCGCTGGACGCGATCGGGGACGCCGGGCTCTCGGTGCAGACCGCCCCGCTGACCTCCATGGCCGACCAGGCCCGCTGGGTCGACGAAGCGCTGGCCGCGCTCGGCTGCGGGCGGGTGCACCTGCTCGGGCACTCCTTCGGCGGCGCGACGGCGACGGCGGTCGCGCTGCACGCGCCGCACCGGCTCGCCTCGCTCCTGCTGGTGGAGCCGGTGTTCACGCTGCGCCTGCCGCCGCCCGCGACCTTCTTCTGGGCCACGGTGGCGACGCTGCCGGGCAGGCGGGCGTGGCGCGAGTACGCGCTCGCCGCGATCGGCGGGGTGCCGGTGGCGGAGCTCAGGGCGGCGACGCCGGTCGGCGAGATGATCCGGATCGCGGCCGAGCAGTACCGCGGCGCGCTCCCGGTCCCGCGGCCGCTCGGCGACGCCGAGCTGGCGGCGCTGGCCGGGTCCACCTACATCGCGGTCGCCGAGCGGTCCCTCGCCGGTGGGGAGCGGGCGGTCCGGCGCGCCGCGACCGCGGCCATCGAGGCCGAGTTGTGGCCGGGCACGACGCATTCACTGCCCATGCAGGTGCCGGACGAACTCGCGGCCCGGCTCCGCGCCTTCCTCGGCGCGCTGCCGTGATCCACCGCGCGCCGCGCGCCGCGGCCCCGCCCTCACTGCACATTCCGGCGCGGGCGGCGCTGTCCGTCGTGGTGCCGGTCCGCGGGGGCGCCGTGCTCGTCACCGCCGACCACCGCCCGCAGCGCCTCGACCCGGGCGAGCTCGCGATCGTCCGCGGGGGCGAGGCCCACGTGGTGGCGGACAGTTCGGCGGCCGGGCCGCGGGCGGTGGCCGCCGCGCAGGAGCGGCGGGCGGCGCCGAGCGGTGAGCTGCTCGGCGACCTGACCGGCACCGGCGCGCGCCGCTGGGCCGCCGGTCCGCTCCTGCTCGTGCACGGCAGCTACGCCGCCGCGGGCGTGGTGAGCCGCCGCCTGCTGCAGGCACTCCCGCCACTCGTCGTCCTGCGCGACCACGACCTCGACCACCGGACCCTCGCGCTGCTCGGCGACGAGGCGGCGCGCGACCGGAGCGTCGTGCTCGACCGGCTGCTCGACCTCGTCGTGACCGGCGCCCTGCGCGCCTGGTTCGCGCGCGGGACCGCACCGGCCTGGTACGCCGCCTACCGCGACCCCCTGGTCGGCGGCGCGCTGCGGCTGCTCCAGCAGCATCCGGCGCACCGGTGGACGGTGGCCGAGCTGGCCGCGGCGGTGGGGGTGTCGCGGGCCGCGCTGGCCCGGCGCTTCACCACGCTGGTCGGCCTCCCGCCGATGGCGTTCCTGACCGAATGGCGGTTGGCGCTGGCCGCGGAGCGGTTGCGGGATTCCGACGACACCGTCGAAACGATCGCGCACCACGTGGGGTACGGAACGGCCTTCGCGCTCAGCGCGGCGTTCAAGCGACAGCACGGGATCGCGCCGAGGGATTACCGGTCGGGCGGTGCGCGCACGCCACGCCCTGCGGTGTCCGCATCCACGGGGGCAGCGGAATCGCCGGTCACGGGGTCAGCACGTGGCGGCCACGCACCCCGCCCGCGGCCCAGTAGCCACGGCGCGCGGCGTGATCCCCCGCGTTCGGGGGCGAGCGCGGCGACGTAGCCGCCGAGCGGGACATGGTTCACGGGATCACTCCATACGCGCTCGTCTCACGAGAGCCGCGCGGCGAGCAGCGCCACACCGGGCCCGGAGAGCTCGTCCAGCCGGGCCGTACGGCCGGTGATCGCCAGCAGCAGCGCGAGCGCCGGGCCGCGGATCTCGGGTCCCGCGCCGTGCCGCCACCCGGCGTCGTCGGCGCACAGGCCGATCCCGTCCAGCCGGTGCGGGTCGAAGACCGGCCGCCCGACGGTGACCGCGTGCGCGGCGGCCGCCGCGGCGGCCTCCGGGTCGACCCGGAGCGCGCGCCCGAGCGGAATCGCCATGTCCTGACCGTGCACGAGGGTGTCCATCAGGATATTGCGGTAGTTGGTGAGCGCGGGCAACCGGCGCGAATCCGCGTGTGCGCGCAGGCTCGCCACGATCTCGTCGGTCGGCCGACCCGAAGAGCGGCGGGTGAGCCGGTCGACCATCCGGTTGTAGTTCCCGCCCGCCCGCACGGCGGTGGCCAGGATGACGCCGAGCGGCGGCGGGTCCGGCGTGACGGCGACGTGCGCGGCGACCTCGCGGATCCGCCAGCCCGCGCAGAGCGAGGGCCGATCCCACTCCGCCTGCGCCAGCCCGGCCAGCAGCTCGGCGATGGCGCGGCGCTGCTCGGCGATGATCCGCCACGCGACATCCGGTTCGACGACGACCGAGGCGGCCATGGTGACACCTCCGCTAGTATTAGTCAGTGAGTCTGACCAATTATCGTCAGCCTCTCGTACCGATGTCAAGGAGTGGGATGGCGGAGGAGCTGAATGTCGGGCTGCTGATGCAGATCGCCGCCAGGGCCATGGAGCAGCGGGTGCTGGCGGCGCTGGCGGCGAGCGGCTTCGGTGACATCACGGTGGCCCAGGCGCGGGTGGTCGCGCAGGTCGACCGGGACGGCACCCGGCTCACCACGCTCGCCGAGCGCGCCCAGGTGACCAAGCAGACCGCGGGTTTCCTGGTGGATCAGGTGGAGCGCGGCGGCTACGTCGAGCGGGTCCCCGACCCGTCGGACCGGCGCGCCAGGCTGGTGCTGCTCACCGCGCGCGGCCGGGCGGCCGCCGATTTCGGCAACGCCGTCGCCGCCGAGGTGGAGCGGGAGTGGGCCGCGCACCTCGGCGCCGCCGACATGCGCGGGCTGCGCGCGGCGCTCACCCGGCTGCGCGCGCTGATCGAACCCGAGGCCGCCGGGGGCTGACACCCGCACCGGCATACCCCGTTTCGGTTCCTGTCCAGCCGGGTAGAGCAGAGCTACTGCTTCGAGAGATGGGTGCCGGGCGCGGCGATGACCGAGAACGATATCGAAGGCGCCTACCTGGCCGCCGGAATCGCGCTGCTGCTGGCGGCGACCCTCCCCCGCCTGTTCAAGGATCGGGCGATCACCGCACCGATGCTGGTGGTCGGGATCGGGGCACTGGCCGGGCTCGCGATCGGGCGCACCGGCATCGACGTGGTCTCCCCGCTCTCACACCCGGCGGTGATCGAGCACCTCGCCGAGCTGTGCGTGATCGTCGCGCTGATGGGCGTCGGGCTGGCGATCGACCGGCCGCTGCACTGGCGGACCTGGCGCTCCACCTGGCACCTGCTGCTCATCGCCATGCCGGTCTGCATCGCGGCGGTGGCGGTGCTCGGCTGGTGGGCGGTGGCGCTGCCGCCCGCGGCGGCGGTGCTGCTCGGCGCGGTGCTCGCCCCGACCGACCCGGTGCTCGCCTCGGACGTTCAGGTCGAGGGGCCGACGCCGGGCGAGGGCGCGGACTCCGAGGACGACGAGGTGCGGTTCGCGCTCACCTCGGAGGCCGGGCTCAACGACGCCCTCGCCTTCCCCTTCGTCTACCTCGCCATCATGCTCGCGACCGCAGGCCCCCTCCTCACCTGGCTGCCGGGCTGGGTGGCGTGGGACCTGATCGGCAAGGTGGTGGTCGGCGCCGCCGCGGGCTGGATCGCGGGCGACCTGCTCGGCCGCGGCTTCTTCCGCTTCCCCATCCGCAATGCCAGGCTCGCCGACCGCGGGGAGCCGATCGTGGCGCTGGCCGCCGTGCTCGCGGTCTACGGCCTCACCGAGCTGATCGGCGGGTACGGCTTCATCGCGGTCTTCGCCTGCGCCATCGCCATCCGGCGGATCGAGCGCGACAACGACTACCACGAGGAGATGCACAGCCTCGTCGAGCAGCTGGAGCACGTCCTCACCCTGGTCGTGCTGCTGCTGCTCGGCGCGGCGCTCACCTCGGGGCTGCTGGCCGCGCTCGACTGGCGCGGCGCCCTGCTCGGCATCCTGCTGGTCTTCGTGGTGCGCCCGGCCGCGGCCTGGCTGTCGCTGCGCCGCTGCCCGGAGCTGGATGCCAGGGAGCGCCGGGTGACCGCCTTCTTCGGGGTGCGCGGGATCGGCTCGGTGTACTACGTCGCCTACGCGCTCGCGCAGACCGATTTCGGGCAGGCGGGCGAGACCATCTGGGCGGTCACCGCCTTCACCATCGTGCTGTCCGTGCTCGTGCACGGCGCCAGCGCGGGCTGGGTGATGAACCGCCTCGACAGCGAGCGCAGCGCCGCGACGTAGCCGCTACTCCGGCGCCGCCTGGAAGAAGTCGGTGAAGCCGCTCGGCCGGTGCACGCCGATCACGCCGTGCTCGTACAGCCCCCAGCCGACCCGCGGCTCCCGCCCCTCCTCGTGCCAGACCGCGCGCCCGACATTGTCGGTGAGCCCGAAGGGGAGCCTGCCGACCACCTCGGGCGCGGTCATGTCGTAGTTCCGGCGCTCGGTGAACTTCTCGCCGTGCCACTGGCCGTGCAGCCAGTCCGGGTCGGGGCTGTACCCGCCGCCGACGCCGATGGCGAGGAACAGCTTCGACTCCAGCTCCAGCCGCACCTCGACGCCGTCGCGGGTGCGCAGCGCCAGCGTCCCGGTGGCGGGCAGCCGGGTGCCGGGGTGGTAGCGGGTGGAGACCAGCGGCCAGCCGAGCTGCTCGGTGCGGCCGTCGGGCCAGATCCGGTGGCAGTCGTTGAGGCTGCGCTCGCCGTCGGCGTCCTCCTGGATGATGATCACGACGGCGAAGTCCTCGAAGGCGATGGGGGCGTAGAGCCACCACATGCCGCCGAAGGGCGGGTCGGCCGGGCGTCCGGCGGGCTCGGCCTCGCCGATCGGGCGCAGCCCCCAGGAGCGGTCGCGGGTGCCGGTGAAGCGGTCCGGGGTCACCGGGTAGGTGGTGCCGTCGATGCTGATCGTGCCCTCCCAGGCGCCGACCTGCGCGAAGCGTTGCGCGTCGATGATGGTGCGGTGGCTGCCCGAGCGCATGACGTGGCGCTGCTCCGGGATCGCGGGAAAGGCGGCGCGCCAGGTCATGTCGACGGCGACGCCCTCGGTCTCGGCGATCACCAGCCGGGACGTGGTCAGCGGCTCGACCACCTCCAGCCGGTAGTTCCCGCAGTGCTGGTTCAGCCGGTCGCTGTCGATCTTGTCACCGAAGTGCAGCGCGATCTGCTCGTCGCCGCGGCGGATCACCAGAAAGGCGTCCTTGGTGCCGAGGTTCGGGTAGTAGCCGATGCCGGTGATCAGCATGAGCTCGCCGGAGTGGTCGAGCGCGTTCCAGTAGGAGCGGTCGTAGAAGTTGCGGTCGCCGCCCACCCACTCGATGGGCGCCGGGATCTGGTGGATGGGGTACTCGTCGAGCGGGAATACCCCGGGCACGTGCTGCACGTTCTCACTCCTCGGATTCGGTTCAGGGCCGGTCGATCAGGGTCACCACGCCGCGGTCGCCGTCCACCCGGACGCGGTCGCCGGTGCGCAGCGCGACCGTCGCCACCAGGGTGTTCACCACGCAGGGCAGGCCGTACTCGCGGGCCACCACGGCGCCGTGCGAGACCGAGCTGCCGATATCGGTGACCAGCGCGGCGATCACCGCGAAGTACGGGGTCCAGCCCACGTCGGTGACCGGGGCGACGAGCACCTCGCCGGGGCGCAGGTCGCGCGCCGCCACGACCGAGTGCGCCACCCGGACCGTCCCTTCGACCACCCCGCGCCCGGCGGGACGGCCGACGACCTCCCCGTCGGCCGGGACGGCGACCACGGCGCGCGGCGGCGCCGGCTCCGGCCGCCCCACCGAGACGTCGGCGAAGTGCAGCGCGGCCTGGAACGGCAGCGCCCTGCGGCGCTGCTCCGCCCGCGCCACGAGGGCGGTGTCGCCCGCCACCAGCCGCGCAAGTTCCGCGCGATCGAAGAAGAAGACCAGGTCGGGGTCGGGGAGGTCGCCGCGCTCGCTCAGCACCGTGCCGAGGTAGCGGTAGCCGCGCTTGAGCCGGTGCGCGACCTGGGCCATCCTGGACTTGGTCTCCTCCCGACCCCTGGCACCGCCCCGGGCGAGGCGGGCGAGCAGCCGCACGGCGCCGCCGCGCGGGCCGGGCGCCGCGGCCTCGTCCCGATCCGGCGCGGGGGCGCGCAGCATGATCTGCATCATCGAGCCGAGACCGTCGGGGTCGTCGGCCCAGGAGGGGTCGCGCATGCACAGCTCGCGGTAGCCGCGGTGGCCGTGCCGGTCCAGGAAGGCGCGCAGCGCCGCCCCGGCCGGGGTGTCCGCCGCCACCAGCCGCTCGACGGCCGCGGCGGGGGCCGCGGCCAGGAACTCCGCGGCGGCGTCCCGGTCGCGGGCGAGCAGGGTGACGACGCCGGTGAGCTGCTCGACCATGACGACGCTCTCCACGTCGGCCGCCCCGGCCAGCAGCCGGATCGCCTCGGCGCGCCCGTCCGCCTCGCTCGCACCCCGCCGTACCGCGGCCCGGATCAGCCGGTCCTCCAGGATGTTCGCCGCCACCGCCGCCCGCGACGACGAGCGGACGTGGGTGAGCGTGACCCGGCGGTAGAGCTCGACCCCGGCCTCCAGCCGGGCCAGGAGCACCCGCGGATCGCGGCCGGAGAGCACCGGGAACCCGTCGATCTCGGCGGGCAGCCTGCGGATGGCGGGCCCGACGCTGAGCGTGAAGGCGCTCAGCCGCACGGTGTTGCGCAGCCGGCGCAGGAACGGCTTCGGCGGCGCCGCCTCCAGCTCGTCGACGACCCGCCCGCAGATCGACAGGGAGAACTGCTCGCGCGAGTTGCCGAGGATGCCGGAGCTCAGCGCCGTGCCCTCGGTGAGGTTGAGGAACATGTGGCCGTAGAAGTAGCCGACCTGCGGCCACCGCTCCTCGTACCCCTTCTGCACCCCGCCCTGCACCTGCACCATCTGCATGGCGTAGTCGATGGCGTGCCCGCTGACCGACGCGGTGAGCGGGCAGAACGCACCCGGCATCATCTCGCCGATATTGCAGCGGGTGTAGACGTGCCCGGCCGACACGGGGGTGTCCATCTCGTCGAGCTCGCCGGGCAGCGTGGTGATCGGGCGGGCCTGCAGCCACCACAGGTTCCCGGCGCGGTCGATGGCCCACTCCAGATCGAGCGGCCGACCCCAGTGCGCGGCGGCCCGTTGGGCACCCGTGCGGACCGCGTCGAGCTGGTCGGGCGAGAGCACCGGCTCGGCGCCGAGCTCGTTGCTCACCGGGGTGCCGTCGGCGGTCAGCACGTGGTGGTCCGAGCGCGCGGAGCCGTCGACCAGCTTCTCCCCCAGCCCGTGCACGGCATCGATCACCAGCAGGTCGCGGCGCCCGGAGACCGGGTCGGCGGTGAAGACCACCCCGGCCGCCGCCGCGTCGACCAGCTGCTGGACCACGACGTGCATGGCGCCGCCCGCGCCGTAGTGCGCCGCGCGCCCGGACTCGGCCGAGGCGACGCAGCGGTGTACCGCCGCGACCAGGTCCCGCTCGGTGCCGACCCCGAGGACGGTCTCGTACTGCCCGGCGAAGGAGAGCTCGGCGCCGTCCTCCCCCGCGGCCGACGAGCGCACCGCCACCGGCGTCGATCCGGCGGCCCGCATGCGCGAGAATCGTTCCATGACGGCAGCAGCAGGGACCGCGGCGGCGTCGGCGATGGCGAAGCCGGGCGGCACCGGGAGGCCGAGCCGCATCAGTTCGGCGAGCCCGGCCGCCTTGCCGCCGAAGCTGTCGTCGGTGATGTCGCCCAGGTCGGTGACGGGAGTGCCCACCGGCGAAACGTTACGCGTGTCACGGAAATGACGGGCGAGAATGGCAGACCCCGCGACACCAGGATCGATGCGGCGGTCCTGAGCGCCGCCGCCGAGCTGCTCGCCGAGGTCGGGTACGCCGACCTCACCATGGCCGCCATCGCCGACCGGGCCGGTACCTCGCGCCCCGCCGTCTACCGCCGCTGGCCGGGCAAGGCGCACCTGGTGCACGAGGCGGTCTTCCGGGACGCCGACACCTCCGCCGTCGCGGCGACCGGCGCACTGGAGACCGACCTGCGCGCCATCGTCGCCCGCTGCGCCGCCCTGCTCACCTCACCGCTGGCCCGGCTCGCCGTCCCCGGCCTGATCGGCGAGGCGGCCGCGGACGCCACCCTGAACCAGCGGCTGCTCGACCGCTTCGCCCTGCACGGCTGGCGCGGGTTGGACGGCCACCTCGCCGCCGCCGTCGAGCGCGGCGAGCTGCGGCCCGGCTTCGACGGCGCCGTCCTGCTGGAGGTGGTGATCGGCTCGGCGCTCGCCGCCATGCTCATCCGCGGGCCGGACGGGCTCACCGCGGAGTGGGTCGAGAGCACGACCCGCGTCCTGCTCGACGGGCTCCGCGCGCGCTAGGAGACGAGGTTGTCGGCGGCGGTGGCCATGTGGTGCCGCACCGCGGCCGCGGCCTGGTCCGCGTCCCCGGTCTCGATCGCCTCGACGATGGCGCTGTGCCGCCCGACATCCATGTTCCCCACCGCCTTGTCCATCCCGGCCCACATGATGGACATGCGGATCGAGCCCTCCAGCGACTGCCAGGAGTGCACCAGGGTCTCGTTGCCGGTGAGCCTGCACAGCACGCGGTGGAACTCGAGGTCGGTCTCGATGCGCTCGTCGAGCGAGTACTCGGCGCGGGTCATGGCCGCGAGCGCGGTGTGCAGCGGGGGCAGCACCTCGGCGCGGTCGTGGCGTTCGGCGAGTTCCCGGACGGCGAGCGACTCCAGCGCGGCCCGCACGGCGAAGATGTCGCGGATCTCCTTCTCGTCCAGGTGCCGGACGTAGAGCCTGCCGCGGGCGCCCGCGACGATCAGCCCCTCCTGCTGGAGCTGCCGCATGGCCTCGCGCAGCGTGCCGCGGCTGATGGCGAGCTTCTCCGAGAGCTCGGTCTCCACCAGCGGGCTGCTCGGGGCGAGCGCGCCGCTGGTGATGGCGGTGCGCAGCGCGGCCACCGCCTGCTGGCGCAGGCTGGTCTTTTCCAGTCCGAGCAGTCCGGCGGGTTGGGCGACCATGCGTGTGCCTCCAGGTGTCAGCGGGCGACTGTCGACAGCAGTCTGTCGACAATGGTACGGCTCGCGCCCGCCCCGGCACGAGCCGTCCCGGTCAGCCCAGCTCGGCCAGCACCCGGGCGACCACCCGATCGGTGCTCAGCCCGTAGCGGTCGTGCAGCGTCGGCAGTGCGCCCGCGTCGAGGAATTCGTCGGGCAGCCCGATCGGCACCACCCGCCTGCCGAGCCCGGCCTTGACCACCTCGGCGGCGACGGTCTCGAAGAGCCCGCCAATCACGGTGTGGTTCTCCAGCGTGACCGCGAGCCGCGGGGTGTCGATCTCGGCGAGCACCGTGGCGGCGTCGAAGGGCTTGATGGTCGGGGTATGCACGACCGCAACGTCCACCCGGTGCGCGGCCAGCGCCTCGGCGGCCTGCAGCGCCCGCATGGTCATCAGCCCGCTGCTCACCAGCACCACGTCGGCGCCGCCGCGCAGCACCGCGGCCTTACCCAGCTCGAAGGTGTAGTCGTACTCGTCGAGCACGGTCGCGACCTTGCCGCGCAGCAGCCGCAGGTAGGTCGGGCCGGGGCTGGCGGCGAGCTGCGGCACGGCCTGCTCGAGGTCGACCGAGTCGCACGGGTCGACGATGGTCAGGTTCGGCATGCCGCGGAAGATCGCCATGTCCTCGGTGGCCTGGTGGCTGGGGCCGTAGCCGGTGGTCAGCCCGGGCAGCCCGCCGACGATATTGACGTTCAGGAAGGGCTCGGCGATGTCGAGGCAGAGGAAGTCGTAGGCGCGCCGGGCGGCGAAGACCGAGTAGGTGGAGGCGAAGGGGATCAGCCCGGTCTCGGCCATGCCCGCCGCCGCGCCGAAGAGCAGCTGCTCGGCCATGCCCATCTGGAAGAAGCGCTCCGGGAAGGCCTCGGCGAAGATGTGCATGTCGGTGTACTTGGCCAGGTCGGCGGAGAGCCCGACGATCTTCTCGTTCTCCCGCGCGGCGGCCACCAGCGCGTGCCCGAAGGGGGCGGCGGTGGTGCGCTGACCGGGGTCGACGAACGAGGCGATCATCGCCGAGGTCTTGAGCTTCGGTGCGGCGGTGGTCATTTCGCGTCCTCGTATCCGGCGGTGAGCTGCTCGCGGCAGATCTGCCATTCGTGTTCATCGATGCGCATGAAGTGCGCCTTGGTGCGGTTCTCCAGCAGCGGGACGCCCTTGCCGACCGTGGTGTCGCAGAGCACGACGGCGGGGGCGCCGTGCGGCTCGGCGTGCGCGGTGGCGTCGTCGAAGGCGGCGAGCAGCGCGGCGGTGTCGTTGCCGTCCACCCGGTAGGTGCGCCAGCCGCAGGCCCGCCACTTGTCCGGCACCGGCTCGGTGCTCAGCACGCCCGCGGTGGCGCCGTCGGCCTGCAGCGCGTTGATGTCGACCATGGCGATCAGGTTGCCGAGCCGGTGGTGGTGCGCGCTCATGGCCGCCTCCCAGGTCGAGCCCTCGTCCAGCTCGCCGTCGGAGAGGAAGTTGAAGACCCGGGCGGGCGAGCCCTGGTGCCGCAGCCCGAGCGCCATGCCGACCGCGACGGTCAGGCCGTGCCCGAGCGAGCCGCCGGAGATCTCCATGCCGGGGGTGTAGCTGGCCATCCCGGACATCGGCAGCCTGGAGTCGTCGGAGCCGTAGGTGCTCAACTCTGCGCGGGGCACGATCCCGGCCTCGGCGAGCGCGGCGTAGAGCCCGATGGCGTAGTGCCCGGTGGAGAGCAGGAACCGGTCGCGCCCGGCCCAGTGCGGGTCCGCGGGGCGATAGTTCAGGTGCTGGGCGTAGACGGTGGCGAGCAGGTCGGCGGCGCCGAGCGCCTGGCCGACGTAGCCCTGGCCCTGCTCCTCACCCATGTCGAGCACGTTGTGCCGCATGCGGTAGGCGAAGGCGTCGACGAGGGCGCGGCGGTCGATGGTGGTGGTCACAGCAGTTCCTTCTCCCTGGTGTCGGCGACCGGGCGCGCGGCCGCGCCCGGGTCGGGGGTGCGGTCGGCGGCCGCGGCGATCCGGCGCTCCCCCGGCCCCCAGGTCTCCCGGGTGAGCAGCGCCGAGACCAGCCCGATCGCGCCGTAGGCGCTGAAGAGCAGCGCCGGGCCGATCCAGCCGAGCCAGACGTAGAGCAGCGTGGTGGCGAACGGGGTGAAACCGGCGACCATGGCCGAGATCTGGTAGGCCAGCGAGGCGCCGGAGGCGCGGCGGGCGGCGGCGAACAGCTCGGGGAACCAGGCGCCCTGCGCGCCCGCCAGCGCGTTCTGGCAGACCGCGTAGGAGATCACGAAGGTCGCGATCACCAGCACGAAGAGCCCGGTGTTGACGAGCAGGAACATCGGGATGCCGAAGAGCACCGCGAACCCGCAGACCCCGAGGTAGACCGGCCTGCGCCCGACCCGGTCGGTGAGATCGGCCCAGGCGACGGTGGCGACGATGCCGATCGCGGAGGCGACGCAGAGCGCCAGCAGCGTCTGCGACTTCCCGGCCAGCCCGGTGGCGTGCAGGTAGGAGATCATGTAGGTGATCGAGACGGCGTAGCCCGCGGTCTCGGCGATCCGCAGCCCGATGCCGCGCAGGATGTCGCGCCAGTCCTTCCGCACCGACTCCAGCACCGGCGAGGCGACGACGGCGCCGCTCTCCTTCACATCCTCGAAGACCGGCGACTCCGGCACCTTCGAGCGGATCACCAGCCCGACCGCGACCAGCACGATGCTGGCCAGGAACGGCACCCGCCAGGCCCAGTCGCCGCCGAGGTGCACGCTGACCAGGAAGACCAGGTTCGCCAGCAGCAGCCCGACCGGGAAGCCCGCCTGCACGATGCCGGTGTAGCGACCCTTCGACCTCCACGGCGCATGCTCGTAGCTCATCAGGATGGCGCCGCCCCACTCGGCGCCGAAGGCCAGCCCCTGCACGATCCGCACGGTGACCAGCAGGGCGGGCGCCCACAGCCCGACGGCGGCGTAGGTGGGCAGCAGCCCGATGGCGAAGGTGGCCAGCCCCATCACGATCAGCGAGGCGACCAGCACCGGTTTGCGGCCGATCCGGTCGCCGAGGTGCCCGCCGAGGATGCCGCCGAGCGGGCGAGCGGCGAAGCCGACGCCGAGCGTGGCGAAGGCGGCCAGCGTGCCGACCATCGGGTCGCCGCTGGGGAAGAAGGCGGTGCCGAAGTAGAGCGCGGCCGCGGTGCCGAAGCCGATGAAGTCGTAGGTCTCGATCACGGCGCCCACCGAGGAGCCGATCGCGACGCGTTTGGCGTCCGGCGTGCCGTGTACGGGGCCACGCATCCCGAGAGCGTCAGTGCTCATGTCTTCTCCTAGCGCACCGTGGGTGCGGCTTCCGAGGGGAACGTTACGTCGACTGTCAACAGTGCGCTCAGTGTGACCCCGCCCACGCCGATCTGTCAACCGTCGGCGGGTAACCGTTGACTGTTGACAGTCGAGCGTCGTAGCGTGGGCTGCATCACCGCCGCCGCCCGAGACGGCGCCGCGCGCCATCCACCGAAGGAGCACCCCATGACCGTCCAGCGCACCGCCGTCGTCACCGGCGCCACCTCCGACCAGGGCATCGGCCTCGCCACCGCCCGCCGCTACGCCGAGGACGGCTGGGCCGTCGTCGTCCTCGACCTGGACGGCGAGAAGTCGGCCAAGGTCGCCGCGGAGATCGGCGCCGAGTACTCGGTGCCGGCCTTCGGCCACGAGATCGACGTGGCCGACGAGGATTCGGTGACCCGCGCGCACGCCGCCGTCGCCGCCGAGGTCGCCGCGGGCGCGCTGCCCCCGGTCGGCGCGCTCGCCAATATCGCGGGCATCACCTCCCCGGTCCCGTTCCTGGAGACCACCCTCGACCTGTGGAACCGGGTGCTGGCGGTCAACGCCACCGGCACCTACCTGGTGACCCGCGCCTTCCTGCCCGGCATGATCGCGAACGGGTGGGGCAGGATCGTGACCATGTCCTCGGTCTCGGCGCAGCGCGGCGGCGGCGTCTTCGGCAAGGTGCCGTACTCGTCGGCCAAGGCCGCGGTGCTCGGCTTCACCCGCTCACTGGCCCGCGAGCTCGGCGACTCGGGGGTCACCATCAACGCCGTCACCCCCGGCGCGGTGGACACCGCCATCCGGGTCGGCAGCACCGCCGAGCAGGAGGAGGCCATCCGCGGCTCCATCCCGCTGGGCCGCACCGCGACCACCCGCGAAGTGGCCTCGGTGATCACCTTCCTCTCCTCCGAGGACGCCGGCTACCTGACCGGCAGCACCGTCGACATCAATGGAGGCAGCCATATCCACTGATCCGCGCCCCGTTCTGCGCATCTCCTGGTGGGGCGACAGCCTGGTCGCCGCCGGGGAGGCGTACGCGCCCGCGCTCGACGACCCCTACGGGCTGCCGCCGGTCGGCACCGCGGTCACGGTGACGCGGTGGCGGTACCGGGGGTTCGCGCACCTCGTCGAGGTCGCGCTGCAGGCGCGGCTGCCCGGCACCGACATCCGCGGCGTGAATCACGGCGCGGGCGGCGCGACGTCGGCCGATGTCCGCGCCCGGATCGAGGCGGGCCCGGTGCCCGACGCCGAGTTCGCGGTGCTCGGCTGCGGCACCAATGACGCGTGGGGCCTGCCCTCCTCGGGTGCGGCGGCGGCCGAGGTCCGCGCGGACTACGAGCGGAACCTGCGCCGGGCGGTGCGGGCGCTGCGCGAGCGCGCGGCCGCCGTCGTGCTGCTCGCCCCGCCGCCCGTCGGGTGGCTGCCCGGCGCCGACACCGCCGCGCTGAACGACGAACTCGTCCGGTACGGCACCGTCTGCGCGGCCGTCGCGCGGGAGTGCGGTGCCCGATTCGTCGACGTGCGGCCGCGTTTCACGGCGGTGGCGCGGGAGCTGGGCATGGCGCCCGGCGTGCCGCCGGGCGCGGAGGTCGCCGCGCCGTGGCAGGGCGACGGGGTGCACCTGAGCGACCTCGGCAACCACCTCGTCGCCGCGGCGATCCTGCGCGAACTGCCGGGCGCGCAGCCGGATTCGGCGGGCTGACACCGGGGCGGAACACGACAGGTCGCGGTGGAACGCGTCCGATTCGCCCGCGAGCGGGGCGCGCGGGGCGTGCGGCGGGGAGACTGGTGGGTCGGTCGGTGCCCGCGGGGCACGGAAGGACGGAAGGTGGTTCCCCGTGGCTCCGCAGTGGTACCGGTTCGTACTCGCGGGCGAGCCGACGCCCGAGCAGCTCGCCTGCTTCCCGGAGTTGATCCCGACCCCCGGAGCGGCGGCGGGCACCACGGTGCTGAGCGGCCCCGCCGACAGCACCCGCGATCTCCAACTCGTCCTCGCCCGTTTCCGTCAGCACGGCCTCACCGTGCTCGGCAGTTTCCGCCTGCTCGAGGCGCCCGAGGCCGGGACGCTGCCGGGGCGGGAGTGAGAGTCAGGGGAGGGGCGGATGGCGCCGGGCCGGGCTGCTTATCTCAACCCGACCCGGACCACCGGTATCCGATCGCCCGGATCGTGGCGGCTCAAGCCGAACCCGGACGCTGGAAGTCTAACCGAAGACTAGGGACTTTGGTCCCTGAAAGGACATCGATTTCGCCGAATTTCGGGGAGTGGCCCCGATTTCGGCCCCACCTGCGACGATGCCGAGGGCGGTTCGGCCGGACAAGTCCCAGTTCCGGGACGACCGGGACGCGGCACCGGACCCGATAAATCGGTCGACGGTGTCGGGCCCGGATTGCTACCGTGCCCAGGACCGTGATCGCACGCGAGGAGGTGAGCCCCATGTTCGCAGCAACCAGGTGGGTGCTCCCGCTCGTGTCCACGGTCGGGCGACAGCCGTAGGTGTCGCCGGGAGCGCCGGACGAGGCATTCCCGAAAGGCACGACCATGCACTTCACTGCAGAGACATCGTCGAACGGTGTCGTCGAACGGCACTTCACGCTGGGCGAGAGCACCGGCGTGCTCTGGTCCCCCGCGACCGCGAATACGGGAGCGCCGCTGCTGCTCTGCGGGCACGCGGGCGGCATGCACAAGAAGGCGCCGGGGCTGGTGGCGGGCGCCCGGTACAGCGTCGGCACGGCCGGCTACACCGTCGCCGCGCTCGACGCCCCCGGCCACGGGGACCGGCCCCGCTCCGAGCGGGACCTGCACTGCGGCGAGGCGATTCACCGGGCGCGGGCGGCGGGCGAGCCCATCGCCCCGATCGTCACCGACTACAGCCGGTGGGTGGCCGAGCGGGCGCTCCCGGAGTACCGGGCCGCGCTCGATGCCCTGCTCGCGCTCCCCGAGATCGGCGCGGACGCCCCGGTCGGCTACGCCGGGATCACGCTCGGCGTGGTCACCGGGTTACTGCTCGCGGCGGCCGATCCCCGGATCGCGGCACTCAGCCTCGGGCCGGTCTTCGTGGACGACGCCCTGCTCGAACTGGCCGGGCGGGTCACCGTTCCGGTGCAGTACCGAATTCCCTGGCACGACAGCGATTTCGACCGGGCGTCGGCGCTCGAGCTGTTCGACGCCCTCGGCTCGACGGAGAAGACGCTGCACGCGCACGCGGGCCGGTACGACCAGGTGCCCGCCACCGAGCGGGCGAGCGCGGCCGCGTTCCTGGCCGCGCACCTCGGCACCGGCGTCCCGGTCTGAGCCCGGCGGTAGCGGCGTCCGGCAGCGCGCCGGACC